>NZ_CAUVXP010000021.1:0-51976 GCF_963555955.1 Protofrankia sp. Cas3 | reverse complement strand
GTACCCGAACTCCGGCTCGGCGTTCGGGTACGCCGGCCGAGAACCGATCACGCCCCGCGGAGCCTCGCTCGGATCGACAGCCGGGACGGATGGGATAGACGGGACGGATGGGATAGTTGAGTCGGATGGGATAGTTGAGGCGGATGGAATAGATGGGATAGATGGGGCAGGCGCAGCGTCGAAGTCCCGATGCGCAGGGAAGGGGTACTGCGGCTCGCGCCCCCGGGTCTGGCGCGGCGTGTCCAGCGGGTCCGGCGCGGCCACGGGTGGCCACGGCATGCCTGGTGGCGGCTGTGGTTGCCGATACCGGGGACGCTCACCCGGACCCCCGTGCGGTCCCACCGCCGGCGATCGCGCCGGTACGGGCCCGTACGGCCGGGACTGGGGTTGGCTCGGCGGCACAGACGGCTGTGCTCCGGCCTGCGGGTGAGGCGCGGCCTGCCGCTGCGGTCCGGCCTGCGGGTGGGGCGCGGCCTGCGGGTGGGGCGCGGGCATCCGGGACGGCGGTTTGGCGGGCTCAGATCCCGCCTCCGGCGCCGGTGACCGTGCCTGCTGCGGGGAGATCCGCACAGCGGGACGTTCCGGGGAACGAGGTTGCGCCGCCGCGGGCGACCCGCCGCCGGAGGGTTTGGCCGGCCCGGGCGCCGCGCCATCCAATCGACGATCACCTGATACATGATCATCCTGCCTACGATCAACCGCCCGGCGCCCGATCGGTTCCGGGGGTTGGGGCCGCCGATGTTCAGCCTGGCGAGTTTCGACCCGCGGCGGTTCCGCGCGCGACGCCGACGGCACTACCGGCGCGGGTCCAGGTGTCGGACCCGGCGCCGCCGGTCGCACGGGTGCCGGAGTGGCGTTCGGACGGCTGCCCGTGCCGCTTGAGCCCTTCGCGCCGTCAGCATCGGCACGGTCAGGTTCAGGCTGGGAGGTCTGGCCGATCTCCGACCCAGGCCGGGATGGCCCACCGGCACGTTGACCGGTTGACGCCGCCGTCGCGCTGGTCGTCGCCTGAGGCGGTTGGGACGCAACCTGGCGCCGGGCCGGCGGCGCCTGGCCGCCGGCGGCGGGACGCGCGTGGGGCGACCCGACCGCACCCCGCGTAGCCGACGACCCAGCGGCACCCGAAGAAGCCGGGCTCCCCGGAGACGAGCGATGTGCCCCGGACTGTCCACGCGGGTCTGGCGCGCCTGCCCGGCGAGGCCCGGGCGTCTCGGTCGACCGGGCCGGCTCATCCGCGGGACGCACCGATGGACTCTGCGGGCGCATCGCACGGGACGGGGTCTGCGCCGGCGACGCCCCGGCCTCCCCGCCGGCATCGTCGTCCCGGTCTGTTTCGCGAGGCCGCCGCGCCGGCTGTTCGGTCATTGCACACGCTCCCGGGTCAGCTGGGCCGGGTCGGGGTCCGGCGAGTGGCCCAGGGACATAGTGGTCGACGCCGGAAACTGCCCGCAAACTGCCACAGCCCCGATCCGGCTGTGCCATGCGTTCGCCTGGCCAGCGCGTGCGCCCTGACCAGCCAGTGTGCCTGGACGGAACGGACAGAGCGCAGGTGTCCGCCCGACCCCGGGCCCCCCATCATCGTGCCGCAGACACTACGGGCTGGTCCGCACCTGCGCGGATCGCGGCCAACCCCAGAGCACTGCGGCGCCGACCACTATGGCTAGACTTCCTCCCCGATACGGTGCACCCGGATGGTGTTGGTCATCCCGGCCACACCCGGCGGTGTCCCCGCGACGACGACAACCAGCTCACCGGGCCGACAACGCTCCAGCTGCACCAGTGCGTTGTCGACCTGCCGGACCATCTCGTCGGTGCTGTGCGCGAACGGGACCAGGAAGGTCTCGACGCCCCACAGCAGCGCCAGCTGGCTGCGGACGGCCGGCACCGGCGTGAAGGCCAACAGCGGGATGGGGCTGCGGTACCGCGCGAGACGGCGCGCTGTGTCCCCGCTCTGGGTGAACGCGACGAGGTAGCGGGCACCCATGGCTCCGCCGACGTTCGCGGCGGCCTCGGCCAGCGCCCCGCCGACCGTGCGTGGGCGGGTCCGCAGCGGCGGAATCCGAGAAAGATCAACCTCGACCGTCTCGATGATCCGTGCCATCGTGGAGACCGCCTCGATGGGGTAGTCACCGACGCTGGTCTCCGCCGACAGCATGATCGCGTCGGCACCGTCGAGGACGGCATTGGCGCAGTCGCTGGCCTCGGCACGGGTGGGCCGGGGGGCGTGGACCATCGACTCCAGCACCTGGGTGGCCACGATCACCGGCTTCGCACGCTCGCGCGCCCATGACACGGCGCGTTTCTGGACCAGCGGCACGACCTGCAACGGCATTTCCACGCCGAGGTCACCACGGGCGATCATCAGGCCGTCGAACGCTTCGACGATCTCCTCGAGCTGGTCGACTGCCTGCGGCTTCTCAATCTTGGCGAGGACGGGGAGGCGCACGCCGACCTCGTCCATCACCGCTCGAACCTTTTCGATGTCGGCGGCCGACCGGACAAACGACAGAGCGATCATGTCGGCAGGCAGACCGAGCCCGAAGCGGAGGTCCTCGGTGTCCTTGTCGGTCAACGCGGGCACCCCGAGGGCTGCGCCCGGGATGTTCATCCCCTTGTGATCGCTGACCGGACCACCGATGGAGACCGTGGTGTGGACGTCGGTGCCGACCACGTCGGTGACGTCAAGCACCAGCCGGCCGTCGTCGACGAGGATGTGGTCACCCTTGGTGACGTCGGCGGTCAGCCCTGAGAACGTCGTTCCAACCCGATGCTGATCACCGACGACGTCATCAGTGGTAATCGTGAACTGTTGGCCGGGCAGCAGGGTGACCTGCCCGGACCCGAACTTCCCTAGCCTGATCTTCGGCCCCTGAAGATCGACAAGGATGCCGACACTGCGTCCGGCAGCGTCAGCAGCGGCGCGGATGCGCAGGTAGGTCTCGGCATGTTGGTCGTGGGAGCCATGGGAGAGGTTGAGACGGGCGATGTCCATACCGGCTTCGACCAGCGCCCGGATCATGTCGGGTGAGCTGGTGGCAGGACCGAGTGTACACACAATTTTCGCGCGACGAGACACGGGATAAGCCTAGGAAATGATGCCGGGGGCTTGGACACCGCCCCCACTATCGACTGAACGACACCTGGAACCTTTTACGTCTACAGGAAATAGGACCCAGCCACGCCACAAGCTGCGGTACGTGGTGCGACGGCGTACGGTCGACGTGTCCGCACCGCGGCGCAGCGCGTGGATACCGAACCGGACCAGGGCGTCGGCAAGGGAGCCGAGCGATCCCTACGAAGAGCTCTCCAATGGGTGCACAGGCCGGCAGGTCCAGGTAACTTCCCAGGTCACGGTGGGCAGACAGATGAGCGAAAACCCGGCGATCCACCGCCATCCATCCGGCGATGTAGACATCGCCCTCCCGCATGACGACCCCGACGCGACCGCGGTGAACGGTGACGACAGCTCGGATGAGGCGCTTCCCGACAGCGGAAGGGGACGCCCGGCGTAGGCACGCCGGCGATCCGCGCGTCGACCACGTGACGCCGTTGGTCCCGGGGCAACGGCCCGGACAACACCTGTGAAATGACCCGGATGGTCCGCGGGTGAAATCAGGCACACATGTGTGAAAACACCGCCCGACGTGACCGACGCTGCCCGGGCGCGGTTCAGCCGACGGCCGCGGTTTCCTGTTCGCCGCGATTGCCGACGGTCAGATCCTCGACCGCCGGCGCTGGAGCCTGGCCTTCGAACTGAGTGCGGTACAGCTCCGCGTACAGGCCGCCGCTGGCCAGCAGCTGGGAGTGCCGCCCGCTCTCGACTACCCGTCCACCATCGATCACCAGAATCCGGTCGGCGTCGCGAACCGTGGACAGGCGATGCGCGATCACCAGTGATGTCCGACCGGCCAGAGCGGTGGCCAGCGCCCGCTGGACCGCCGCCTCGGACTCGCTGTCAAGGTGGGCGGTGGCCTCGTCGAGAACGACGATCGACGGCTCCTTGAGCAGCAGCCGCGCGATCGCCAGCCGCTGCTTCTCACCGCCGGAGAGCCGGTAGCCACGGTCCCCGACGACCGTGTCGAGGCCGTCGGGCAACGCCCGCACAACGGATGCGATCATGGCCGCCTCCATCGCCGACCACATCTGCTCCTCGCTCGCCTCCGGACGGGCGTAGACGAGATTCGCCCGGATCGTGTCGTGGAACAGATGCGCATCCTGTGTGACAACGCCCACGGCATCGCGCAATGAGCGAAGAGTGACGTCGCGGACGTCATGGCCGCCGACCCGGACCGTCCCGGTACGTGCGTCGTACATCCGGGGCACCAGTTGACTGATCGTCGTCTTGCCTGCGCCGGACGGCCCCACCAGGGCCACCAGCTCACCGGGTGCGATGCGGAACGAGATGTGATGCAGGACGGGTTCAGGTACCCGCCGGTCGAGGATGGCCACCGACTCCAGCGACGCCAGCGACACCTCGTCCGCGGCCGGGTAGCCGAACCCGACGTCGTCGAACTCGACCGTCGCCGACCCGCGGGGCAGGTCGACCGCGTCCGGCCGGTCGGCGATGGCCGGGCTCAGGTCGAGCACCTCGAACACCCGCTCGAAGGAGACCAACGCGGTCATCACGTCGACGTTGACGTTCGACAGCTGGGTCAACGGCCCGTAGAGGCGGGACAGGTACGACGTCAGCGCGACGACTGTGCCGACCGCGAGGATGCCCTCGGCCGCGAACCGGCCGCCGACTCCGTAGACGATGGCGGTCGCCAGTGACCCGACCATCGTCAACGAGACGAAGAAGATCCGGCCGTACATCGCCTGGGTCACACCGATGTCACGGACCCGGGAGGCCTTGGCGGCAAAGCTGTGGTTCTCCGTCGACGGCCGGCCGTAGAGCTTGACCAGCAGTGCCCCCGACACGTTGAACCGTTCGGTCATCGTCGTGTGCATCTCGGCGTTGAGCCCGTAGCCCTCCCGGGTGAGCGCGGCGAGTTTCGGACCGAGCAACCGCGCCGGGATGACGAACACCGGCAGCAGGACCAGCGACACGATGGTGATCTGCCACGACAACGCGATCATCGCCGCAAGGACGAAACCGACGGACACGACGTTCGACAGGACGGCGGACAGCGTCCCGGTGAACGCCGACTGCGCGCCCAGGACGTCGCTGTTCAGCCGCGAGATCAGGGCACCGGTCTGGGCGCGGGTGAAGAAGGCGAGCGGCTGACGTTGGACGTGGTCGAAGACCCGGGCCCGCATGTCGAAGATGAGACCTTCGCCGATGCGAGCCGAGAACCAGCGTTGCGCCAGCGCCAGCAGCGCGTCGACGATGGCGATCGCACCGACCAGCGCCGCGAGCGCCTCCACGACGCCCACCCGCCCGGGAATGATTCCGTCATCGATGATCGATTTGAAGATGAGTGGCGTGGTGGCGCCCAGCGCGGCGTCGATGACGATCAGCACAAGGAAGCCGGCCAGCATCCGGCGGTACGGGCGTGCGAACCCCACGATCCGGCGCAGAGTGCCCGGCCGCAGTTTCTGGTGCGCGATCGAACGGTCACGCTGGAAGGCCCGTGCGCTGATGGGCGGCCCGCCGTCCGCGATTCTCATCAGTCCACCTTGGCGTCGATGTCATTACAACTACAACACTGTAAGCAGCCTGCGGCTACGGATCATTCCCGCGCCGGCGGCCCGTCATCCCGGCGGCACTGCCTCAGCTGACGTGCGGAGCTGGACATCCCGTTCGGCACGCAGCTGGGTATCCCGTTCGGCACGGCGCTGGTCTGGTCGGGAGCGCTCGCGGCTGTGCAGCAGCAAGGCCTTGACCTCGACGGCCAGGCCCCGGGGCGGGGCAAGCAGCGCGGCGGCGAGATCCTCCACCGCATCCGCCAGATCGACGGGGGCCGCGACCCGGTCCGCGAGTCCCAACATGTACGCCTGCGTGCCGGATACCGCCCGTCCGGTCACGCAGAGGTCCAGCGCCCGGCCATAGCCGACCAGATCGACCAACGTGTCCGATACCCCGAGCGCCGGAACGCGACCGTGCCGGATCCCGTCCATGGCCAGGTACGCGTCCGCACAGAAGACCCGCAGGTCGCAGGCGAGTGCCAGGCGCAGAGCGCCCACCGCCCACCCGCTGACGACAGCGATGCTGAACAGGTCGGGCCGGGACAACCAGTCGAGCGCGCGCTGGCGGTCGCCAACGAAGCCAGGGCTGCCAGGGCTGGCAGGGCAGTCACCGGCCATGCCGGGTCGGTCCCGGCCGCCGGCAGCGGTCGGGTCGACCCGGACATGATCAAACGGTGGCAAACCGCCGATGATCCGAAGAAGCACAAGCCGAATGCTTCCGGGCAGACATCTCCCGATATCGGCCAGCACTCCCACGGCGGGCACGGCGCGCGCGCAGGCGGCGCCGCGATCCTGACGATCGACGGTGACGGTCGCCCGCGAACCCTCGATCGTCAGGGTCAGACCGGCCGCCGCCAGATCGGCGGCGGCCGGTTGCAACATGATCAGACGCTCTTCTTCTTACTGCCGCGGGTTGCGCCGCCCCGGCCTCTCAGAGTTGTTCCGGACTCCGAGAGGATCCGGTGAACGAACCCGTACGAACGACCCGACGACTCAGCGAGGAGGCGGATGCTCTGACCCGCCTCATACTTCTTCCGAAGCTCTGATGCAAGCTTGTCGCGCTCCGCGCCGGTGATCCGGGTTCCTTTCCTAAGCTCGGCCAATGTGGCCCCCTCCGTGATAGATGATCTGCGAACCGATCTTCACTCAGTCGCGGTGAACGCGCCACTCGAAGCGCATGTGATCCATCACACTGTCCTCTTCACGCGCCCGACCAACCCCCCGGCTGCGCTCGGCTTTTCCCTTCTTCCCATCACCGGACCACCAACGCCCGGCCACGGGACCGATGGCTGTTTCGCCCACCGCAGCAGGAGAATCGGCACATCCACCAACGTCAGCGAAGGCCAGTGTCCCTAATCGCCCCTGTCTGGTCCGACAGTGACTTCGGCGCGTCGCGACGACCATCGCCGAATCCGCGCCGGTGAACATCGTGCACCACCCGAACCCGGCACCGTCGACCTGGCTACGGTGCACATGTGGGCATCGCGGCGGGCATGCAGCCATGAGAGCGCCTTTGCGGCCCGCCGTTCGATCGGGGAGCTCCGATCCGCGGGGATGTCGCAGCCGTCTGCCACGACTACCGTTCACCGGCGCAGACCCGACCGAGTTCGGCGAAATCGCAATCTGGATGGGGGCGCTGATTGCCTGTCTGGGCCTGACCGCGCTCCTGCGCGCCGGCGGAGGCGAAGCCGAACCGCTGCCGACGCTGCTCGCCGGCATACCGTTCACGGCGGACCGGCGCCCGCACATTTCGCCGACGTCCCTTCTCGCCCCGGCAGTCCTGGCCGTGGTCATCGTCGCCGCATGGCGAGACGTTCACATCCGGCTGCGGTGGGGCACGCTGCTCATCACCGCCTACGTGGCGTCGTTGGCATGGACGCTCGCGTTGGCTTCCGTGCACGGCCTGAGCGGCCTTGCCGGACCGCTGGGCAACGGGCCGGGCTACCTGTCGGATGTGGCCGCCGCGGACGCCGACCCGGTGGGCTTCCTGCGGAGTTACACCCACCAGGAGGCCCACCAGGGGGCCGCTTCCGGCAGCGGCACCCGGGCACATCCCCCCGGGCTGGTGCTGGTGCTGTGGGCGCTGACACGGCTGGGCATCAGGGCCCCGAGCGCGCTGGGAGTCGTGCTGACGGTCGTGGGCGCGGCCACCGTCCCGCTCGCCGCGATCGCGGTCCGGTCGTTGTGCCACGACCGGGCCGCCCGCCGCTTTGTGCCGGTGCTGGTGCTGGCACCGTGGGCGGTGTGGATACCGGCGGCGGACGCAGTGACCGCGACCCTGGCCGCCGCCTTCGTCACGCTCGGGGTGATCGGATCCGAACCGGGTAGACACCTGCGGTGGGCAGCGGGATGCGGCCTGGGAATCGGCGTGGCGACGCTCTGCGGCTACGCGGTGCCGTGGCTGGGAATCACGGTGGTGGCCACGTACTTCGTCCGGCGGCGACCACTGCTCAACGTGATCACCGGCGGCTGCGTCCTGCTGCCGCTGTCCGTGGCCGCGTTCCTGGGGTTTTCCTGGCCGGACGGGCTGGCGGTCGCGCGCGACCAGGTCGTCCACGCCACCACGCACATCCCCGGTAGCACCGCGGGTGTCCCGGCGTGGGTCGCCCGCGTCCCTCCCGGTCTCGCGGTCGTCCTGGCCGCCTGCGGACCGACGATCATTCGGGCGGCACGGCGGGTCCGGCTCACACCCGGCTGGCCCTTTCTGGTCGGCGCCGTCCCCGCGATCGGCTTCGGGATGGTGACCGGCCTGACCGGCGCCCATCCCGAGCGGTCCTGGTTGCCGTTCTACTGCTGGCTGCTGGTACCCGCGCTGGCACCGAGCCCACGCCCGCAGGGCCCGGGCGACATGACCCAGGCGGGCACCCTTCCGCTGGGCCTGACCACTGTCGGGGCCCTCAGCGCGATTGTCGCCCGCGCCTTCCTGCCCGGGGCCCTGTGACTGACCGGCAACGCGCCTGCCGGCCTCCTGGTCAGCCGGTCAGCCGGTCAGCCGGTCAGCCGGTTGGTGGACGATGTCCGGCTCCAGGTAGACCCTGCACGCGATCGGCACAGCCGCCCGCAGCGCCGCCTCGGCGCCGTCGATCGCGCGCGCGACAGCGGGCAGGGTCAGCTCGACATCCATACTGATCTTGGCTGCCACGAGGAGTTCATCCGGGCCGAGGTGCAGCGTGCGCAGATGAATGACCCGCGTGACATGCGGCGACCCCGCAAGAGCGCTACGGATGGTGGCGACCATCGCCGGAGTGGCCGCCTCCCCTACCAACATCGCCTGGGTCTCGACCGCCACGACCACTGCCACGGTCAGCAGCAGGATGCCGATCGCCAGCGTGCCCGCCCCGTCCCAGATCGGGTCGCCGGTTGCCAGCGTGAGACCCACGCCGGCAAGGGCGAACACGAGGCCCACCAGCGCGGCAAGGTCCTCCAGAAGCACCACGGGCAGTTCCGGGGCACGGGCGGCGTGGACGAACCCCCACCATGAGGCGTCACCCTTGAGCGGGCGGGCTTCGGCGATCGCGGTGCGCAGGGAAAACCCCTCCAGGACCGTCGCCACGAGCAGGACGACGATCGCCACCGCAGCGCTGTCGAGCTCGTGGGGGTGGCGCAGCTTCGCCACGCCCTCGTGGACCGAGAACAGGCCACCGATGCTGAACAGCACGATCGCGACGAGGAAGCCGGCGATGTAGCGCGAGCGCCCGTAACCGAACGGGTGTTCCTCATCGGCCGGACGGGTGGCGCGCCGCTGACCGAGCAGGAGCAGGACCTGATTGCCCGAATCCGCGACCGAGTGGATGGACTCGGCCAGCATCGACGACGACTGAGTGATGACAAACGCGACGAACTTCGCCACCGCGATCCCCAGATTGGCCGCCAGTGCGGCCAGAACCGCCTTCGTGCCACCTTCCGCGCTCACACGACCATCCTTGCTCAACGCTCCTGCTCGCTCCTGCACGACGCTCCTGGACAGCTACACCTGGTATGGCCGACGGCAGCGGGTTGCGGTTACCCGGTCAGGCGAGAGTGATCAACTCGGCGAGGTCCGCGGACCAGGAGTCCTCGACGCCGTCGGGCAGCATGAGCACCTTGTCCGGAGCCAGCGCCTCGACCGCGCCCGGGTCGTGGGTGACCAGCACCACCGCCCCTCGAAACGTGGCGAGGGCCGCGAGGACCTCGCCACGCGACGCCGGGTCGAGGTTGTTGGTGGGCTCGTCCAGTAGCAACACGTTCGCGGCGCTGCACACGAGCCCGGCAAGTGCCAGCCTGGTTTTCTCCCCGCCCGAGAGCGTGCCCGCCGGCTGGGCGACGGTGTCTCCGCTGAACAGGAAGGCACCCAGGATGCGGCGCAGCTCCACATCGGAGGTGCCCGGCGCGGCGGCGCGCATGTTGTCCAACACCGACTGGTTGGTGTCCAGCGTCTCGTGCTCCTGGGCGTAGTACCCCAGCCGCAGCCCGTGACCATGGTGGACCTCGCCGGTGTCCGGGGACTCGACGCCCGCGAGCATCCGCAACATGGTCGTCTTGCCGGCACCGTTGAGGCCGAGAATCACGACCCGCGCGCCGCGGTCGATGGCCAGGTCGACGCCGGCGAAGACCTCCAGGGATCCGTAGGACTTCGACAGGCCGGTGGCGGTCAGCGGGGTCCGGCCGCACGGCGCCGGATCGGGGAACCGGAGCTTGGCGACCCGGTCTGCGACCCGTACGTCGGCGAGACCCGCGGCGAGCCGGTCGGCCCGGCGGTCCATCTGGTGGGCCGCACGGGCCTTGGTGGCCTTCGCACGCATCTTGTCGGCCTGGGCCTTCAACGCGTCGATCTTCTTCTCGGCGTTGGCCCGCTCCCGGCGGCGGCGGCGTTCGTCGAGATCCCGTTGGGCCAGGTAGGTCTTCCAGTTGACGTTGTAGACGTCGAGGGCCGCGCGGGTGGCGTCGAGGTAGAAGACCTTGTTGACGCAGCGGTCGAGCAGGTCGACGTCGTGGCTGACCACAACCAGCCCGCTGTCGTGGGAGCGCAGGAACTCGCGTAGCCAGGCGATCGAGTCGGCGTCGAGGTGGTTGGTGGGCTCGTCGAGCAGCAGGGTCGCGTCGCTGTCACCGGCGCCGGCGAACAGGATGCGGGCCAGCTCGACCCGGCGGCGCTGGCCACCGGACAGCGTCTCAAGCTGCTGGCCGAGCACCCTGTCCGCAAGGCCCAGCGCGGAGCAGATCCGGGCTGCCTCGGCCTCGGCCGCGTACCCGCCGAGGGTGCCGAAACGCTCCTCCAGGCGACCGTAGCGGCGGATCGCCACGTCCCGTGCGGCATCGTCGACCAGCTCCGCCATTTCCAGCTGGAGCTTCTCCATCTCCCGCACGAGCACGTCGAGGCCGCGGGCGGACAGCACGCGATCACGAACGGTGTCGGCCGGGTCACCGGCCCGCGGGTCCTGCGGGAGGTAACCGAGGTCACCACGGACGTCGATCTTTCCGGCGAACGGCAGCGTCTCGCGAGCCAGCGTCTTGAGCAGGGTGGTCTTGCCCGCGCCGTTGCGTCCGACCAGCCCGATCCGGTCACCCGGCTGGATGCGGAACGACACCGCCTCGATGAGTGTGCGGGCGCCGGCCCGCAGCTCCAGATCGGACGCGATGATCATAGGTGCACGTGGCCTTCCGGGAAGACGTCAGCAAACGCGGCAGCAGGACGGCACGGCCCGCGTCACGGCCCCTCACGAAGCCGTGAACGTCAACGCCGGGAACTTTCAGGGCGACGGACCTGGACGCTGCGAACGTCACCACCGAACCCATACTCACAGAGTACGGATACCCGCGCCCGCGTCGGTGTGCCCCGGTGATCGGCGCCACCGGGTCATGAGAGGGTGGCGCAGGGCTGCGCCGGATTCCAGGTGGCGCGTGCCCCGTGCGCTCCAGTCGGCTGCCGCGGCCGCCGATCTCGACTTTCATTCCAAGGGGGACGTTCACACCATGTCGACGCTGCTGGTGACCGGAGCCGCCGGGTTCATCGGATCGAACTTCGTCCGCTACTGGCGTGAGCGGCACGCCGGCGACCGCCTGGTAGCGCTGGACGCGCTGACCTACGCGGGCTGCCGGGAGAACCTCAGCGACGTGTTGGACGCGATCACCTTCGTGCACGGCGACATCCGCGACCGCGAGCTGGTCGAATCGCTGCTGCGTGAGCACCACGTCGACATCGTGGTCAACTTCGCCGCCGAGTCGCACAACAGCCTGGCGATCATTCGCCCGGGTGAGTTCTTCTCCACCAACGTCATCGGTACGCAGACGCTGCTGGAAGCCGCCCGCACGGTCGGCGTGGCGCGCTTTCACCAGATCTCGACGTGTGAGGTCTACGGCGACATGGCCCTCGACGACCCGGGCGCCTTCACCGAGGACTCCCCCTACCTGCCCCGTACGCCGTACAACGCGGCCAAGGCCGGCGGCGACCACGCGGTACGGGCGTACGGCCTGACCTACGACCTGCCCGTGACCATCACGAACTGCTCGAACAACTACGGGCCGTACCAGTTCCCGGAGAAGGTCATCCCGCTGTTCGTCACCCGGGCGCTGCAGGGGGAAAACCTGCCGCTGTACGCCTCCGTGCGCAACCGGCGGGAATGGCTGCACGTCGCCGACCACTGCGCCGCGATCGACGTGGTTCTCCAACGGGGCCGGGTCGGCGAGACCTACCACGTCGGCAGCGGGGTGGAGGCCGACATCGAGACCATCGCCGACACCATCCTCGGCGAACTGGGCCTGCCCGCGTCGCTCAAGACGATCGTGCCGGACCGGCCGTCGCACGACCGGCGTTACCTGCTCGACTCGTCCAAGCTCCGGGCCGAGCTCGGCTGGGCACCCGAGATCGGCTTCGCCGACGGGATGAAGGAGACCGTGGCCTGGTACCGCGACAACGAGTCGTGGTGGCGCCCGCTCATCGGCCGCTCCCCCGTCTCCGAGACCGCCTGGCGCTGAGACTGCCTGGCGCGGAGACTGCCTGGCGCGGAGCCGGCACACCCCGACACCGGCACGGTCGTCGACTCCTCGCGGTCAGGCTGGCGCGCTCCGCGCCAGCCTGACCTGACCGCCTACTCGCTGCTGGCCAGCAGGCTCGCGCGCAGCATTGCCACGTTCGGCATCCTTACGAATACCTTTGTATTATTTGTTTGATATCCAGATTTAACCCAAATTTAACACTTGGCAAGACTGCTTTAATCTAATATTCAGTGCACACCAGCGGTTATTACGTTTTTCCGACCAAGAACGTCGACCCGAAGCAAGCCTTTCGCGTCTCAATTCACCATGGCACCCAGGGATGACATCTGGCGATCACGCGGATGCCGTTGTACACAATTAAGAATTCCGACTGCCCCGGCGCGTGAATCCGACGATGTGACGACCCGACAACCTGAGTCGTTCTTCATGTCTCACGCGATACAACCGAGACCCATCTACCAGCGCCGGAAAACGATTCAACGAGATCCCGCAAAGGATGATCGTTATGGCTTCTGGAAACGCCCGCCTCGGTATGTGGATGATCGGCGCACGGGGTTCCGTCGCCACCACCACCATGGTTGGCATGGCTGCTATACGTGCCGGGTTGACCTCGCCGGTCGGGTGCGTCACCGAGCTTTCGGACTTCCGTCCAGCGGCGCTCGCGCGCTTTGACGACCTGGTGTTCGGCGGCCATGACATCGCCACCGTCCCATTAGTGAAACGCGCCGAGCAGCTCGCGCTGGCCGGCGTCGTGCCCGTGCATCTCCTCGACCATGTCAAGGACGAGCTGGTTGCGGCCGACAAAGAGATCAAGCCTGGTGTCACGGACCTTCCGTCCGGGCGGACCCAGGCCGAGGCGGCTGCGGGGCTGGTGGCCGATCTGGTTTCGTTCCGACAACGACACCGGCTGGCACGCGTGGTAGTCGTCAATGTCGCGTCCACCGAGCCGACGCCCCCGGAATCAGCAGCCCATGCATCCCTGAGCCGTCTTCGGGAGGCGATGTCGTCGGCTGGATCGGTCGTTCCGACGAGTTCGCTCTACGCCTATGCGGCATTCACCGCGGGCTGTTCATACATCAACTTCACGCCGTCCGCAGGCGCTGGGCTGCCAGCCCTCGACGAGCTTTCCCGCGCCTGCGCCGTCCCCTACGCCGGTAACGACGGCAAAACCGGGGAAACCCTGGTCAAGTCCGCGCTCGCACCAATGTTCGCGCACCGCGCGTTACCGGTGCGTTCGTGGAGCGGAACGAACCTGCTGGGCGGCGGGGACGGCGCCACGCTGGCCGAACCGGCCCGAGCGCACAGCAAGACCAGATCGAAGTCGCGTGTCCTCGAATCCGTTCTCGGCCATCCGGTCGAGGGAATCGTCCACATCGACAACGTACCGGAACTCAGCGAATGGAAGACCGCCTGGGACCACATCCTGTTCGAAGGTTTTCTCGGTGTCCGGATGACGCTCCAGTTCACCTGGCAGGGCTGTGACTCGACGCTGGCCGCACCACTGGTGTTGGACCTCGTCCGTCTCCTCGGCCGGGCCCACGAGACGGGGCATGTCGGCCCCCAGGGTCAACTCGCGTTCTTCTTCAAGGATCCGGTTGCTACCGACGAGCACCGGCTGGTCATGCAGTACGAGGCACTCCGCTCCTGGGCGCGGTCACTGGGACCGCACCGATGACCGCGGTTGCGCATCTGGCGGCCCTGGTCGAGCTGGTGCGAGCGCCCGCCGCACTGACCGTCCCCGGGGATACCATCGCCGGCGCGGCGATCGTGGGCCGGCGGTTGGACCCGGCGAGCGTGGGTCTCGCCGCTGCCTCCATCTGCCTGTACTGGGGCGGAATGGCACTGAACGACATGGCGGACCGCGATGTCGACGCCGTGGAACGGCCACACCGGCCGATCCCATCGGGCCGCGTGACCCCGCGGACCGCTTTCGCACTGGCCACCGGCCTGACCGCAGCCGGGATCGGTATCGCAGGCCTGGCCGGTGGGCCCCCGGCGCTCATCGTCGCGGTTCCCCTGGCCGCCACGGTGTGGGCCTACGATCTTGCCCTCAAGTCCACCCCGCTCGGTCCCGCCGCGATGGCCACCGCCCGAGCCCTCGACGTCATGCTCGGCGCAGGGCCACACCAAAGCCGCCGTTGCCTCCCCGCAGCGCTCGTCGTCGCCGGCCACACCTACGTGGTCACCGAGTTGAGTCGACGGGAGGTACAGGGCAGCGGCAAGGCGCTACCGAAGGTCACCCTGGGCGCGACCACGCTGGTCATCGTGGCAACCTCGGCCGTCACCCGCCGTCGGGGTACCCGGCGCCACCAGATCGCCGGCATGGGCCTGCTGGGTGCCTACGCCGGGACCTTCGGCGCGGCTCAGGCCGCTGTCGTACGCGACCCGGGCGCGCGCCACGTCCAGCAGGCGGTCGGCGCGGGGATCCTCGGGCTGGTTCCACTCCAGGCTGCGATCACAGCATGCAGCGGCAGGCTTCGGGCGGCCGGCGCGCTGGCCCTGCTCTTCCCGGTAGCCCGGACCCTGGCCAGACGGGTGTCACCGACATGAATGGGCCGCTGCGCTTCGGCTACGGCACCAACGGCTTTGCCGACCATCGCATCGACGATGTCATCGCCGTGCTGGCCGGCATGGGCTACGACGGGATCGCACTCACGCTTGATCATCAGCATCTCGACCCGTTCGACGCCGACCTCGCCCGCCAGGTGCGGCGTGTCGGTGCCCGGCTCGCCGCGGCCGATCTCGCGGTCGTGATCGAAACGGGCGCCCGGTACCTGCTCGACCCCTGGCACAAGCACAGCCCCACCCTCACATCTCCCGACGGCCGGGAACGGCGACTGGACCTGCTGCGGCGGGCGGTCGGTGTCGGAGCGGATCTCGGCGCCGAAGCGGTGTCGTTCTGGAGTGGGACGGTGCCGGCCGGGGTCCCCCGCACCCTCGCCTGGGAGCTGCTGGTTGACGGCTGTGCCAGCGTGGTCACGGCGGCCGAGCAGGCAGGGGTCCAGCTCGGATTCGAACCCGAACCGGGAATGATGATCGAGGATCTCGCCGGCTACGAGCGCCTGCGAAACGCCCTCGGCGCGCCTGCTGCCTTCGGCCTCACCCTCGACATCGGCCACTGTCGTTGCCTGGAGTCCGCGCCTGTGCCCGAGTGCATCCTGGGGTCGGCGGACCGGGTGGTCAACGTGCAGATCGAGGACATGCGCCGAGGTGTCCACGAGCACCTGGAGTTCGGCTCAGGCGAGATCGATTTTCCCCCGGTCCTGGATGCGCTGATCAGGATCGGATACGGCGGTCTGGTATCGGTCGAGCTACCCCGGCACAGCCATGCCGCGCCGCTGGTGGCCCGGCGTTCCCTGGCCTTCCTGCGGCAGGCGTGCGCGCCAGGGCCACAAGTCCTCCCGGAAACGATCCATCCACGGTGAGCCTGGGAGGTGACATCACATGACAGCTGGCGACAGAGCAACTGGCGAGCGGGCAACTGGCGAGCGAGCGACCGGCGACGGGGGGCTGTCCGTCGACGGACTTGCCTCGACGCTCGCGCTCAGGCTCACCGGTGCCGGGCATGCGTGGTTGACCAACGCGGTCAACGCGGTCAGCGCCGTCGGCGGTTCCGCCGACACGATTGACCAGCTCTTCCCGGCGGTGCGTCGGCACTGCGGCCACGGCCCGCTGCTCGCGTCCACCGGCCCGGCCACCGGCCCGGGGCTGCACGGCTGGACCGTCGACGAGGCAGCCCGAGTACTGCTGCTCACGGTGCTGCCGATATCCGGCGACACACTGGCCGGCACAGTCGCGAGGTTGTACGAACGCGGCGACGCCGCCGAGCGCCGCGCAGTGCTGCGGGCACTGCCGCTGCTGGACGTCGGCCCGGACACCGTCGCGATCGTTCGGGACGCCCTACGCACGAACGACGCCACGCTGGTGGCCGCAGCACTCGGCCCGTACGCGGCCCGACACCTCGACGACGCCTCGTGGCGTCAGGGGGTGCTCAAGTGTGTCTTCCTCGGTGTCCGGCTGAGCGAGGTCGCGGACCTGACCCGGCGGGCGGACGAGGAACTCGTGCGGATGCTGGTCGCGTTCGCGCACGAACGCATCGCCGCCGGCCGGGATGTGCCGCCCGACGTGCTGGCTGTGGTGGAGAGCTTTCAACCCTGACCGATCTCGCCCTGACCGATCTCGCCCTGATCGATGTCGTTTTGATCGATGTCGTCCGTCGGAAGGCAGCGCATGCGTATTTTCGACCCCCACATCCACATGACGAGTCGAACCACCGACGACTATGAGGCGATGTACGCGGCGGGAGTCCGTGCCCTGGTGGAGCCGGCGTTCTGGCTCGGGCAACCCCGCACGTCCATCGGCAGTTTTGTCGACTACTTCGACGGGCTGCTCGGCTGGGAGCCGTTTCGAGCCGCCCAGTTCGGGATCGCACATCATTGCACGATCGCGCTGAATCCGAAGGAAGCCAACGATCCCCGCTGTAAGCCGGTTCTTGATCTACTTCCCCGGTACCTGGTGAAGGACCGGGTGGTCGCGGTCGGGGAGATCGGATTCGACTCGATGACCTCCGAGGAGGAGCGTGCCTTCGCCACCCAGCTCACGCTCGCTGTCGAACACGACCTACCCGCGCTGGTACACACCCCGCACCGCGACAAAGCAGCTGGAACATCGCGAAGCCTTGAGCTCATCGATGCATCGGGCATCGCGCCGGAACGGGTCGTACTCGATCATCTCAATGAGGTCACGGTCGGTCTGGTTGCCGGCACCGGCTGCTGGATGGGTTTCTCGATCTACCCGGATACCAAGATGGACCCCGACCGGATGGTCCGCATCCTCACCGAGTACGGAACCGAACGGATGCTGGTGAACTCGGCCGCCGACTGGGGACGCAGTGACCCGTTGCGCACCCGGGCCACCGGCGAGGCGATGCTCGCCGCGGGATTCGACGCCGACGACGTCGAGACTCTTCTGTGGCGCAACCCGGTCACGTTCTACGGCCAGAGCGGACGCCTGGAAATCGACGGCCTCGACGCCGTGGGCACCGACAGCACGGACAGCACCGACAGCGCGGACGGCACCGACACGGCCGCGCCCGCCCCTGCCGCGGACGCCCTGTTCGCCGGCAATTCGGTGCTGCGCGGTGTCCGATGACCCGGCCCATTGCACGATCATGCAGGTCAGGCCGGTGCCACGGGTCAGCCCGGTGCCACGGGTCAGCCCGGTGCCGCGATGTCACGTCCGCCCGGCGTGGATGAGGGGCCGTCACCATGCGCTTTCGACACCGCGACGGCACCGTCGTCCATCTGGCGTACTGCACGAACGTCCATCCCGCCGAAGATCTTGCCGGTGTTCGGGACCAACTGGTCAGATACGCCGAGCCGATCCGCGAACAGCTCGGCGTCGACCGGCTCGGGCTCGGGCTGTGGCTCGCCCACGATGTCGCCACGGCGCTGGACACCAACCCCGCCGACCTGGCCCGGCTGCGAGCCGAGCTGGTCGCCCGCGGTCTGGAGGTCGTGACCCTCAACGGCTTTCCCTACCGGCACTTCCACGCTCCGGTGGTCAAGCACGGCGTCTACACACCGGACTGGTCCCAGCCGGACCGGCTCGTCTACACCACCGTGCTGGCGCGCCTGCTCACCGGGCTGATGCCCGACGACGCGGCCCGCGGGAGCATCTCCACCCTTCCCCTGGGCTGGCGGAGCTGGTGGAATGACAGCCGCCGGGATGACGCCGCCCGCCAGCTCGCCGCGCTCGCCGACGAACTCGCCGACCTGGAGCACCGGACCGGGCGCACAGTTCGGGTCGGATTCGAGCCGGAGCCCGGCTGCGTGGTGGAGAGCACCGATGACGCCGTGCGCCGCCTCGCCGGCATCGACACCTTCGACACGTCCAGGCTTGGAATCTGCCTGGACGCCTGTCATCTCGCGGTGGGCTTCGAGGATCCGCAGGCCGCCCTGGGCAGACTCGCCGCGGCCGGTCTGGCGGTGGTCAAGGTCCAGGCGTCCTGCGCGTTGCATGCTCCTGATCCAGCCGCGCCGGGCGCCCGCGACATCCTCGGGGGGTTCGTCGAGCCCCGGTTCCTGCACCAGACTCGCGAACTGGCCGAGCCCGGACCGGACAACGGGTTCGGCGGCGGGTCCGACGTTGGGTCGGGCAGCGGGTCCGAGCGCCGCCTGCACGCCCGCGACGATCTACCCGACGCGCTCTACGGACAGCGCGCACTGCCCGCCCGCGGGCCCTGGCGTGTCCACTTCCACATCCCGTTACACGCCACGCCGGCAGGGCCGGTTGGCAGCACCCGGGACGTCCTGGACGATGTTCTCGCCAACGTGTTCGGTGGGCGACATGCGGTTACCGACCATGTTGAGGTGGAGACCTACACCTGGACGGTCCTACCCGAACGGGACCGCCCGACCGATGAGAAGTCCCTTGCCGCCGGGATCGCCGCCGAGCTGGACTGGACGCGGCGAGCGCTGGCCCGCCACGGGCTGGTGGAGGTGTCATCATGAGCGCGTCCCCGACGGCCCCCACCGCCGTGCTCGTCCTCGACGTCGTCGGGCTGACCCCGGCGCTCCTTCCGCACATGCCGCATCTGCGCGCGCTCGGCGCCGAGGGTTTCACGGCCACGCTGGACCCGGTGTTTCCCGCGGTCACCTGCTCGGTGCAGTCATCCATGCTCACCGGATTGCCACCACGGGACCACGGTGTGGTCGGGAACGGCTGGTACTTCCGGGATCTCGGCGAGGTCCTGCTGTGGCGCCAGCACAACGGTCTGGTCGCGGGCGAAAAAATCTGGCATGCCGCCCGCCGGCAGAACGGCGACTATCGGGTCGCGAATATCTGTTGGTGGTACGCGATGGGCGCGGACGTCGACATCACCGTCACGCCCCGACCCATCTATCACATGGATGGCCGCAAATCACCGGACTGCTACACCGTCCCCCCCGAACTGCACGACGAACTGACCGATCACTTTGGTCCTTTTCCGCTGTTCAAGTACTGGGGCCCGGGAGCGGGCCTACCCTCCTCGCAGTGGATCATTGACGCAGCCGGGCGAATCCTGGACCGCAGCCGGCCGGATCTCACGTTCGTCTACATCCCGCACCTCGACTACGATCTGCAGCGCTACGGGCCGGACTCCCCCCAGGCCGTGACCGCGGCCGGCAATGTCGACACGGCGCTGGCGCCACTGCTGACACAGGCCCGCGCCGCGGGCACCACCGTCGTCGCACTCAGCGAATACGGGATCACCGATGTGCGCGGAACGATCGACATCAACCGGATGCTCCGCCGCGAGGGTCTGTTACGCGTGTACGTCCAGGCCGGCATGGAGTACCTCGACCCGTGGACGTCGAAGGCGTTCGCCGTAGCCGACCACCAGGTCGCCCACGTCTACGTGGCGGATCCTGCCGACGTGGCGCGCGTGCAAGCCATGATTGCCATGCTGCCCGGGGTGGACGCCGTTCTTGACCGTGGCGCCCAGGCGACGTTCGGTATCGACCACGAACGCGCGGGCGAGCTGGTGGCGATCGCCGAACCCGACCACTGGTTCACCTACTACTACTGGCTCGACGACGACCGTGCCCCTGACTTCGCCCGCTGCGTCGAGATCCACCGCAAGCCCGGCTACGATCCCGCCGAACTGTTCCTCAATCCCGCCGACCCGTGGGCCAAGGCACGCATCGCGCTCGCGCTCGCCCGCAAGGCGGTCGGCCTGCGCTACACCATGGCGGTGATTCCGCTCGTCCCGTCCATGATCCGGGGAAGTCACGGCCGACTGCCCGACGATCCGGGCAACGGGCCGGTACTGCTGTGCTCCGACCCGAGCGCCGCACGGGAGCGTTACCGCGCCACCGAGGTGAAGGACCTTCTGCTGCGTCTGGCGGGAATGACAGAACCCAACCCGACTTCGCGGCACAGCACAGTAACGGCACAGTAATGGCACAGTAATGGCACAGTAATGGCACAGTAACGGCACAGTAATGGCACAGTAATGAAATAGTGACGGAATAGCGACGGGACAGCGGTGGCAGACGGTGGCAGACGGTGGGACAGCACAGTGACCGATACGGCGGGAGCGGGCATGTCAGCGAATTCTGACGCGAACACAGACGGCGAGGGAAGGGACGTAGGTGGATGGCTGGTTGATTTCCTAAGCGCGCACGGTGGGATTGCCGGTTCGGTACATTTCCGCAACGGGGACGATCTTGTGCTGGTCGCCGCTCACAATATCCCGCCGCAGGTTCAGAAGATTACCGCGGTCGTTCCCCGCGGCAAAGGTATGGCGGGCCTGGCGCTGGCCCGGGGAGAAGCTGTACAGACCTGTAACCTGCAGACCGACGACTCGGGCGATGTACGACCCGGTGCCCGGGAGGTGAACGCGAACGCCGCGGTCGCCCTGCCGGTTACCGATTCGGCGGGGCGGGTTCGCGCGATCGTGGGTATCGCCTTCGGCACCGAACGGGAGATCCCGACGCAAGAGATGATCACCCTGCTGGCCGGCTCGGCTGATCTGCCCACCTGACGGCGCCCGTCAGGAGCCATCCGGAGGCCGCTCCCACGCCATCGGGGAGCCCGCGGCCAGCGGGGTGGTGGTGGGGCCGGCGGACGCCACATCGGGGGTATCGGGGATATCGGGGATATGGCCGGCGGCCTGCATCCGGACGCGCCGTGCCCCTCCCGCCAGCCACCAGCGCGAGCGCACACCAAGGCCACGAAGGCGCCGGCGATGACGAAAGGCCGTCCAGGCGATCAGTAGGACGCCCAGAGCGACGAAGCTGAGCACGGTGTCGTGGGAGATGGCGGTAGCGAGATCAACCGCGTCGTCGCCGAGCGCGTAGCCCAGACCGACGACGGCCGCGGTGCGCAGGAACGTGCCAATGGCATCGCCGATCACGAACCGGAGCAGCGACATCCCGTGCCATCCGGTGGCCGCGTAGATCAGCTGGTTCGGGACGGGCAACCATGGTGCGAGCACCAGCGCACCGAATCCCCAACGCCCCGTCAGTCGGTCGACACGGTCGGCGAACTCGACGCTCCTGGGATGCCCACGGGTGATGAGATCGACCGCCGAGCGCCCGTACCGACGGCCCGCCCACCAGCCGAACGCGTCCAGCGGCACCCAGCCCAGCGTCGGCGCTGTGAGGGCAGCGACGAGACCGGCCTTGCCGGCCCGGGCGAATGCGCCGGCGGCGACCATGGCCGGCGAGGTGGCACCGAGGAGCTCGAGCAGGACCGGGTCGGTGCCGATCAGCTGTGGGATCAGCAGCACGCTGGCCGACGCCCATACCGTCTGGGCGACCAGGCCGCCGACGCACATGGCGTCCACCGGCCGTATCCGGGCCCACCACCGGCGCCCGGACGCGCGTGCCGGGTCAGCTGGCTCCGCGGCCATCACGACACATGCCGCGCTTTCCGCGGTTTTCGGGTTTTCCGCGGTTCCCGGGCTTTCCGCCGTGGCGGTTGCGAGCGGAGCCACGGTGTCACCCACCCCACTATGGTCGATCGGCCAGGCATGACGCGCCCGGGAATCCCGTGATCCGAGCGCACGGCCACCGAGGCCGCTGCGAGCCGACGGACGATTCTTCGCTCATCGTCGTAAATCAGTCACTCATCGACGTATGCTTCACAGCAAATGTGCCGTCCGAATCCGAGGAGGAGTGGCACCATGACAGCTGTGGCGGTGAACCGTGACCCGGTGGCGCAGAAGCCGCAGGACAGGCCGCTCGGTCGGCCGCTGGACATCACCGGCCTCGTCGAGTGGCCGCTGCCGGTCGGCCGGGTCGACTTCGACGAAGGTCTGGCCTACCTCCATGCCGTCGACCCCGGCGGCTACACCACCGACCACCTCGACCAGGCGACCACCGACCACCGACCACCGACCACCGACCACCGACCACCGACCACCGACCACCGACCACCGACCACCGACCACCGACCATGATCAGCGAAAGTTTGTCGCTGTGTACGCTTTCCGGGCCGGTACGCGTACCGACCGACAAGCAGACACCGATCAAGGATGCTGGCTGCTCGTGGCAAGGACGTGCGCAACAGTCCGGGACACGTAGTCGGCTCGCCGTGTCACATCGGCCCAGGTGAAGCGGAGTACGGTCCAGCCCAGCGTCGTTAGCATGTTCTGTCTGTGACGGTCACGGTACAGCGCGTCCGGACCGGCGTGAACGGCCACTCCGTCGGCTTCGACGTCGAGCCGTCGGCTCGGCCAGGCCAGATCGAGGCGGGCGACGATATGCCCGGCCGCGTTCCGGACCGGCCACTGAAGCTGTTCAGGGACCAGCCCGCCATCGGCGAGTAGCAGCCGTAATCGTGTTTCCAGCGGGGACTCGGCCCGGCCGTCGGCACACTGCCACCAACCCGACCGCGACGGCGCGCCATGCCGGCCGACGGCAAGGCTCCGGGCGGCGTGGAGATCGATAAGCTTGCCGGTACGCAGCGCCGCGTCCATGAGGGCGACGGCGTCATCCCGTCCGCGGCGCAGCACCATGTCGGCGAGCGTGCGGGGTGCCGAGGTCGTCGGAATGCCACAGACATCTGTGACTTGGGTCGATGGTAGGTCATTCCAGTGCAGTACGACGCCGTCGGGCTGCCTTCGCGCAGACCTGCGCGGCAACAGTAGGTGGACCGGTTCGTCGTGCCGCGCGGTCGGGAGGCAGCCGAACCCGAGCAGCCGCGCCGCGGTGATCTCGCACGCGACGGCATCCGGTCGGAGTAGCAGAGCCGCGCGAACCCGACTCCGAAGCGGGTGGGCTCCGGGCACAAGGTACGTGCCTCGGCCAGGGCGTTGCCACTGACCGGTCCGGACGAGGTGCGCGATCTGCCGGCGGGTCAGGCCCGCGGCCCGCGCCTGGGAACTGCTGATCATTCCGTCCTGCTTCCATACCTGACGAAGCAGCGCCGGAGGCGGACCGGGACAGGGGTCGACCATCGCCTGATCGTGCCGGGTCCGGCCATTGTGGCGCCATACCCGACCTGGATCTGTGGATAACCGTCGATGATTGCTTATAACCGCCGATAGCCACGATTCAAGATCGGCAGCTGTTTGTTGCTGGGTACGCTTTTCGGGCCGATTTGCGTACCTAACGACAAACTCGCGCCGATCATCGACCGCAGCATGGACCGCCTGTACTGCCGTCTGTGGACAGGACCTCGGCAGCGGGATGGGCTGGTCGCCTGTGGATCGTCGAACACTCCAGCGATCCACAGAGGCGCATACCGCAGTATGATCGAAGCATGTCTGCTACCACCCGCATCACGATCACGCTACCCAGCGACCAGGTCGCCGAGCTGAAAAAGATCACGGACAATGTTTCCGGATACGTCGCCGCAGCTGTCGCGCGCCAGATCCGACACCGGCTACTCGTCGACGAGCTTCAGCGCTACCAGGAGGAATCCGGCGCGTTCACGCAGGAGGAGCTGGCCGAGGCGCGGGCCAAACTCGACGCCGCAGACATCACCGAAGACACGGCAGCGTGACCAGGCGCATCGAAACGGTCATCCTGGACTGCGCGGGACTGTCCGCCTGGATCGCTCAAGATCGAAAGGTCGCCGCCATCCTCCAGATCTTCAGCGAAATGGAGTCCGACCTCGTCATCAGCGCCAACACAATCATCGAGGTCAGCCACGCGGGCGTGAACATCACTCGGCTGAACTGGCTGCTCTCGCGGATCAAGGTCGAACCGGTCACCAAGGAGACCGCGACGGCTTCCGCGCAGCTACTCAAGAAAGCCAATCTGCACGGCCACAGATACGCGATCGATGCCACAGTGGTCGAGGCTGCACTGCGGCAGCCTCGACCGGTCGCCATGCTGACATCGGATATCAACGACATGTCCAGACTCTGCGGCCATCAGGTACATCTGATCGCCGTCTGAATCAACCCCGTACACCGGCGTCAATCCCTCCAGGGATGATCACGGACGCTGCGCTCCTCCTTGACCCCCCTGGCCCGGCTGTCGTTTCAATCCCTCCAGGGATGATCACGGACCTGGCGGTGCCTGCGTTCTGGCGGTTCATCACACGTTTCAATCCCTCCAGGGATGATCACGGACCGGGGATGCGGGCGGATCTTCTACTGTTGGCGGGTTTCAATCCCTCCAGGGATGATCACGGACTTGATCAGAACCGGATTGATGCACGGCCCATAGACGTGTTTCAATCCCTCCAGGGATGATCACGGACCAACTCTCTCCCCCGACAGGCCCTCCCGGCGAGCTGCGTTTCAATCCCTCCAGGGATGATCACGGACCGCCCTCGTGGCGGCGCCTGTGGATCTCCGACTACACGTGTTTCAATCCCTCCAGGGATGATCACGGACCTGGCTGCTGCGCCACACCGGCAGTCCCCGCTTCGCGTTTCAATCCCTCCAGGGATGATCACGGACAGGACATGACTTCGGAGCCGCGGTAGCCGGTGTCGTGTTTCAATCCCTCCAGGGATGATCACGGACTCGAGCTCTTGCTGACGCCAGAACGCGCGGAGAACTTGTTTCAATCCCTCCAGGGATGATCACGGACAAGCGGCGGCAATGTGGGCAGAAGCCGGTCGCCTGTTTCAATCCCTCCAGGGATGATCACGGACTTTATACGACGCTTGGCCCGTTCCTCGCGAAAGTTTCAATCCCTCCAGGGATGATCACGGACTCGAGACCGGGCCGTTGAGTGCCGGCGGCCTCACCTGTTTCAATCCCTCCAGGGATGATCACGGACGGACCTGCTCGATCGGCTCACAGGTCGCGAGATCAGTTTCAATCCCTCCAGGGATGATCACGGACCTTGTGCAACGTGGCCCGTCCCGACGTCCGGGCATGTTTCAACCCCTCCAGGGATGATCACGGACTGGACCCTCAGGGCACCGGGACGGCCGGTGCCCGGTTTCAATCCCTCCAGGGATGATCACGGACTGGTTGCCCGGCAAGATGTCGGCCCAGGCGTCCTGTTTCAATCCCTCCAGGGATGATCACGGACTGACCTGAAGATCCTGACCCGGACCGCCTGATGCCGTTTCAATCCCTCCAGGGATGATCACGGACGCGAAGGTCAACGCCGAGATCTCGAAGCTGATTGCGTTTCAATCCCTCCAGGGATGATCACGGACAGGGCTGACCCGTGGTTTTCTCTCACGTTCCGCGTGTGTTTCAATCCCTCCAGGGATGATCACGGACTTCGGAGCGAATGGGCCCTCCTCGTCAACCCATGCAGTTTCAATCCCTCCAGGGATGATCACGGACCCATCGACCTGGGATGGACGCCCCGCCCGTTCACGTTTCAATCCCTCCAGGGATGATCACGGACACCGGGGTCGAGCAGGAGCCCGCGCCCGGTGCCCCAGTTTCAATCCCTCCAGGGATGATCACGGACCTATGCCCCCGACAGGGAAGCGCGTTTCCAAGCCTGTTTCAATCCCTCCAGGGATGATCACGGACAAGCGGATAGGTGATCCTCGGCAGGGAGACCGACTGGTTTCAATCCCTCCAGGGATGATCACGGACTCGCCGTGTTCCATGCACCCGCCGTAGGCGAGGGTTTCAATCCCTCCAGGGATGATCACGGACTCGCCGAAACAGGCGCCAAAGCGTGGGCCATCGCGTTTCAATCCCTCCAGGGATGATCACGGACCTGTCCCGGTCGTGGCACCGATCATTCTGCGGTCCTGTTTCAATCCCTCCAGGGATGATCACGGACGGTGGCTCGACAGCTCGGTGACCGTGGACTGCTGGAGTTTCAATCCCTCCAGGGATGATCACGGACATGTTCTCCGGGTACACTGCGCCCTTCTTGTTGCGGTTTCAATCCCTCCAGGGATGATCACGGACACTGGAAAAGGCGGAGCAGTCCGGGAAGGGGATGGCGTTTCAATCCCTCCAGGGATGATCACGGACGGTGGAGTTTCCCGACGGAACGCGTCCAGGGATCACGTTTCAATCCCTCCAGGGATGATCACGGACCTGGCCGTCCCCGTAGGGGGCGGCCATCCCACCATGTTTCAATCCCTCCAGGGATGATCACGGACACGGGCCACCATCCGCCCGACTCACCGGAGCGGTCACGTTTCAATCCCTCCAGGGATGATCACGGACTCCCGTCACCCAACACCATGTCCGAGCTGGTCTTGTGTTTCAATCCCTCCAGGGATGATCACGGACGCCAGCGCGTTGGCCTCAACCCCCCACGCCCGGCGTTTCAATCCCTCCAGGGATGATCACGGACGACATTGGGCAGCAGCCGGAACACCGCGCCGACGGAGTTTCAATCCCTCCAGGGATGATCACGGACCCCACGGTGTGGGAGCCGAGTGCCCCGGCGCGGTCGTTTCAATCCCTCCAGGGATGATCACGGACAATGAGGCCGCCGGAGCCTATCGAGACCTTCAGAGCGTTTCAATCCCTCCAGGGATGATCACGGACCTGGTGCTCCTCTGCCGGCCCGGAGGGCTGTCACAAGTTTCAATCCCTCCAGGGATGATCACGGACCCCACGTGGACGACCCGGATATCGGCCCGCGCTCGAGTTTCAATCCCTCCAGGGATGATCACGGACACCGCGATGACGATGGGTGCAGGCGCGCCGCTCGCGTTTCAATCCCTCCAGGGATGATCACGGACGTGATCCCACCTGCCCGATAGCCGTTGACCATGTTCGTTTCAATCCCTCCAGGGATGATCACGGACGCGTACTCGCCGTCAACGTCGTGGTGTTGTCATATTCGTTTCAATCCCTCCAGGGATGATCACGGACTGCAAACGGTGCGCAAGCGGACTATTGCGCTAGAAGTTTCAATCCCTCCAGGGATGATCACGGACATGCTGTAGTCTCATACCAGCATCGTAAAGTTCGGTTTCAATCCCTCCAGGGATGATCACGGACACACAGATTACAGCGTTGACGGTGATCATCCTCACCGTTTCAATCCCTCCAGGGATGATCACGGACTTTACTGGACAACAAAGATACTAAAAGAGACTCGGTTTCAATCCCTCCAGGGATGATCACGGACCCGGCCATAATTCAGAAGATGTGACAATATGGTTGTGTTTCAATCCCTCCAGGGATGATCACGGACTTGACTGTTCCGGTTTGGTGACATGGGTTCTGCACAAGTTTCAATCCCTCCAGGGATGATCACGGACTAGGTGCCGTTAGGTCGCAGCGTGACCGTAGTTCCGTTTCAATCCCTCCAGGGATGATCACGGACCCGCACCCGAGACACCCCCCGCCGTACCCACACCACGTTTCAATCCCTCCAGGGATGATCACGGACCCGGCTCGTGGGTGTCGTCCGGCCCTAGCAGGGAGGTTTCAATCCCTCCAGGGATGATCACGGACGAATATGATGTGGGTAATATTCAACAGAGTGACAGGGTTTCAATCCCTCCAGGGATGATCACGGACACGAAGATAAACTCGCAGGTCACAGGCGGTTTGCGGGGTCGATCCGGGGCCTGTTCTGCAGCGGTCCGGCGGTAGTGCAACGCCGCAGGTCAGAGCCTTGATCGTCATTCTAGAGGATGGAGTCCTGGTTGCCCGTCTCGCGTCCGAGCCACTCGGTCTCCACCAGGTGCGGCGACCGCGTCCGGTAGACCCGGATGCTGTCATAATCGAGATCAAGATGGGCGCGAAGGGCTGCGAGAAGCGCTCGGTACTGCGCGGCGGACAGCTCCCCTTCGAACACGCTGCGCTGTGTCCAGTTCAGATACTTGCGGCAGGTCTTGAGGACGACCGGGTTGCGTTCGGCCACGGTGTCGTAGACGAGCACGACGAACATGCGTCACCACCAGGGCCGGAACGGCTTGTAGGGGGTGTCCTCCAGACAGAGTCGGACAAGCTTGAGGGCCTCGAAGTGGATGAGCTCCTCGTAGGAGACCTTCCGGCGCAACGTCCGATGGTAGACGGTCGTGGCGAGCTCTTCACGGATCATGATGGCAACCTTCTTACGGCCGTCACGGCTGAGCGAAGCCTTGCCGACGTCGCTTTCGAAGTCGGAGGGACGCAGGGTTTTCTGCGCGGCGGCGCGGCGCAGCAGGCGTTCGGCGAACAGCGGTTTGAACGGTTCCGCCAGATCGAGAGCGAGGGTGTTGCGGCGGCGGTCGGTGTCGGCGTGCAGAAAGCCGAGCGCCGGGTGCAGCGGCGTGCAGCGGATTGCAGTGAGAACACGAGCGTAGACGATGCTGTTGACGTAACTGATGAAGGCGTTTCCGGCATTGGTCGGTGGGCGGCGGGTACGGCCGTCGAGGCGCAGCCAGGCCGGCAGGATCGTGTCGAACACGCCCCAGGCCGTCCGGCGGAAGTTCCCCTCGGCGCCCATAAGTTGCTCAGCACTGTGACAGTCCGGGAGCTGGGCGGTAAGGGTGTCCAGGGCGCGATCGAGATGTTCGGTGTCCAGCGCCCAGCGCACATTTGCCGCGGTGGTGGCTACCAGTGAGCGGGCGACGGCGACACGTCGCTCCGGGTCCGCGGTGAGAGCAACCTGGCAGCGGACCACCTGAGCCGACGACATGTCCTCATCCGGTGTCACGGCGCCCGCATAGTTGCCGTAGTGGTCCAGGATGTGGACCATCACGCCGTGCCGGCCCAGCAGCGACACGGCCGCGGTGTTGATGTCGACGTGGTCGAAGGCCACCAGGTCACGGACGTCGGTGATCGGGACGTGTACAGGGCTGGCGTCGGCCCGTTCGATGCGCAGGCTGTTGTCCTCGCGGCGGATGCGGCACGGTTCGGTCAGCCAGTAGGTGCGGCCGGCCGCGCTCATGCCTGGCGCCAGGATGCCCGACGGTGGTTGATCATATGAACTACCCCCAGCAGTAGTCGATGTAGGAGCAGCCACGGCAGCGCCGGCGCTCCAGTCGTGGCGGTATTGCCGGCGCGGCGATGACGGCTCGGGCCTGCCGCTCGGTCTCCAGCGCGGTGGCGCGCGCCTCGGCGTCCCAGGTCACGGTGACCGTCCGGCGGATCAACGGGTAGTGGACGGTCCCGCCTCGCACGTTGACCCCACGCCGTTCCAGGAGCAGACAGTAGTGGCGGACCTGGGCCTCATGGTCGGCTGATGGGGCGCGCGAGGACTTGGTCTCGTGGACGACCGCGCCGGTGGTGACCCAGTCGATTTTCGCCTCGCCAAGGTCGATGTCGCGGCGGCGAGTGTAGGTGGTGTCGTCCACGACCTCACCGAAGGCGACCAGATCGCTGGAAGCCTCCGGACGGTAGCCGCGCATGTAGAGCCAGAGCTGGCGTGGGCAGTGCAGCAGATACTTGATGTGAACCCCGCCGAGCCCACCGTCGACGGCGTCGCTCCCAGCCTTGCCAACGTCGCTGCCAGGGTTGATGTCGCTCACCGGACGGACGTCGCTCACAGGACGGTGTCCACGGACACGGCCGGTTCACGACCGCCGGCATCCTGGCCGGTGGTCAGGTCCAGCCCGGCATCCGATGTGTACGGCAGATCGACCACGGCCAGTTTCAGTGCCCGGTCGAGGTGGGCACGCTGGTCGCGCAACAGCCCGGCATACTGCCCGAACCGGATGGGGATGAGCAGCCCTTCGGCGAGTAACGGGTCACCGTCGCGTTTGTCTGACAGCGTCCAATAGTCGTCGACGTCGTCTTTGTGCAGGACATGCATGGTGTCGAAGCCCTCGTCGAGGCGTTCGGCGAACTCGCTGCGGTCCTCGAAGGGTTTGCAGAAGGTCAGGAATGCGGCGCTGAACTCCTCGCGCGCCTCACGCGCGGTCTGTGCCCACCGCCGACCCCAATCCGTGGCGTAGACGTCCGCCAGCCACGCGTCGATGGTGTGCTCCGAGATCCTCGGATCACCGGTCACGGTGCGTTGCATGGCTGCCCATGCCGCGCCCAACGCCTCCTCCTCGTAGGGCAGGTGGGCGGATACCGCGTGAACGCGGAACTCGACAGGACCGTCCGGATGGCATCCGCGCCGGTTGACTCGGCCGGCGCGTTGGGCGACCGCTTCGATCGGGGCGAGTTCGCTGGCCCCGCGGTCGAAGTCCAGGCACAGCGAGACCTCCAGCACCTGGGTCGACACGACGAGCCCGCCGCGCCCCTCCCGCACCGCCGGCTCGCCTGGCCCCCGCTCGGGATACCGGGCGCGGATTCGCTGTTCGATCGCGGCGCGGTCGCGGGCCTTGAACCGGGAGTGCAGCAGCAGGGCCGCGTCATCGTCACCTGGATGAACGTCGCGGACGGCCGGTGCCAGCGCATCGAACAGAGCCTGAGCGGTACGGACGGTATTGGCCACGACCAGGACGCTGCGCCCCTCGGTCAGCCAGCCAGTGATGGCCGCCAGGCTCGCCGGCGAGGTGATCGGCTCGTCGTCGAGGACGAGCCGATGGCGGTCGGGCGCGGTGCCCGCGGCGGCGTGTACGACCGTCACCGGTTGGCCGAGGCTGTCCCCGACCAGGAGGCTCTCTTCGACCAGCTCGATCATCGGTGGAGCGAGGGTCGCGGACAGCACCGCGATCCGACTCCCGAGTCGCGCCCACAGCTGCAGCGCCGCGCAGATCCGGCCGAAGGTGACCGGATCGTAGGCATGCAGTTCGTCCAGAACGAATCCACCTCACCGGTCAGGACGGCCGCGTCCCGGGGCCGGCTCGCGTGGGTCGGTTTCGCGTTCGGGAACAGTGCGTACAGGACTTTCCACCAGTCATAAGCCGGATGGTCCTTGGCCGCCATGGATGCCCGCACGACATCCCGCACGATCCGGGCCGCGACAGCGTCGAGATCCGCCGCGGTCACCTCATCGGGACGGTCGCGGCCCGCAAGGGTCGTCACCGCCCACGCACCGCTCCGCTGGATCGGATGATGCGTACAGGCCAGCACGTCCGTCCGTAACTGCTCGCCGGAATACGGTGGTCCGGTCACCGGATCCAGCCGAATCCCTGGTTCGTGTTGAGCCCCAGACCCCATTCATAAAGGGCGTCAAGCAACGAGCACGATGCCTGCACGCGCAGCTGGACGGTACTTCCGTGTCGAGGTGCACGTTGCACCAGGAACTTGCGTGGTGGTCCGCTCGACACAACGTCGACCTCGACGTCGTTAGGCAGACCCAGCACGTCCGCCTTGTGCCGCAGGTTGTGGCACAGCTGCTCCACATACCGCGGATCGTCGGGATGAATGAACCGGTCCTCGACCTTCACCAGCACCGGTGTCACCGTCGAAAAGACGGCTTCCCCCGAACTGTGATCGGGCGTCGGTTCGAGCTGCACACCCCGCACCCGCAACGCAACCGTGCCCCAGCGGATTTCCGTACGTCCGGCGATACCTGCCAGCAGTGCGGCGGCCACCCGTGGCACCGGTGAGCCGAACCAGACCGAACCGTCGCCGGATGCGCCGTACACGCCGGTGCGCCGGCCCGCGCCACGGAAACACGGTGACGAAAGACCCAGTGGACGCAGCGAACTGCCCGCATAGCCGTGGTCGTGCAGCTCGACCGCCAACGCCTCATCCTGGGCGCGGATCAGGTCGTAGGCCACCCCGCGCGCAGGGCTGAACACCTGCGGCCACGGAATGCTGTCCACGTCCGCGGCGACATCCACCCGAAATCTCATCCGACTCCCCCGATCCTGCATGCCGTGGTCTTGTCCGTGCTCGGCGCTGAACTCCCGTACCCGCCAAGCCGCCCACAGCGCCGCCCACGACGCCGCCCTCATCCATCAGGTACTGACGGACGACCGGGACGACAGCCTCCCACCCGCCGATCTGGCTCCGCACGTCGGGCGAGCGGATCATAACCATCGGATAAGACGCAGACCCGTCCGCGCTATCCGACCGACATCATGTACATAGTGCTATAAATCAGCAACACTCCGCTGTATGCTGTGAAGCAAACGTGCCGTCCGAACCCAGCAGGGAGTGGCACCATGACCAGGGTGATGGTGCGAGATGAACCGTCGACCACGCAGCCGGATGTGGATGGTCGGGCGTGCTCCCCGTTTACCGGTCTCGCCGGCGAGCCGCTCGGCGACGCCGATCTGCGGCGCTGGCCCTTCGGCATCGGCGCTGTCGAGACCCGCGACGGCGTCACGTTCTTCCACTCCCGCCACCCGGATGGCTTCACCCCGGACGACCTGCGCCGAACTCCGGCGGATGGCCGGCGGTACGAGCTGGTCGACGGCACCATCGTCGTGAGCCCGTCCCCGGGTTACGCCCATCAGCTCGCGGTCGCGCACCTGCTCGCCCGGCTCGTCAGCGCACAGACCGGGGCCGCTCGGGCGCTTCCCGCACCCTTCGATGTCACGCTGGCGACCGGCCGCGTCCTTCAGCCCGACATCGTCGTCCTGGCGCATCCCAAGGCGAAGATCCCGCTTCTCGCGGTCGAGGTGCTGTCCCGGTTCGGGCGGAGTTATGACCGACGGGACAAATTCGACGAGTACGAGACGGCCGGCATCCCGTCCTACTGGATCGTCGATCCGGACGTCCCGGCGGTCTTCGTCTTCGAACTCGCCAAGGGCCGCTACGAGCAGGGCCGCTACGAGCAGGTCGCCTATGCCGAGGGCCCGGCAAGGTGCACCGTAGAACGCCCGTTTCCGTTGAGCTTCTCCCCAGCCGACCTACTGGCCTGACAGAAGCAGGCCGGCACCCATGATCGGCACGAGTTTGTCGCTAGGTACGCGAATCAGGCCGAAAAGCGTACACAACAACAAACTCGCGCCGATCATGAACCGGGAACGTGTGCGAGGATGGCGGAACGGCGGAACGGCGGGACCGCCGGGTCAGACGTTGAAGCCGAGGGCCCGCAGCTGTTCGCGACCGTCATCGGTGATCTTGTCGGGACCCCAGGGGGGCATCCAGACCCAGTTGATGGTCACGTCGTTGACCAGCCCGTCCGGTCCGTCGGTCAGGGCCGAGCGGGTCTGGTCCTCGATCACGTCGGTCAACGGGCAGGCCGCCGAGGTCAGCGTCATGTCCAGGGTGACCGTGTTGTCGTCATGGACGTTGATGCCGTAGACGAGGCCCAGGTCGACGACGTTGATGCCGAGCTCGGGGTCGACGACGTCACGCATGGCCTCCTCGACGTCGTCGACGGCGGCCTTGTCCACCGCCGTCCCAGCCGTTTCAACCCCGGCCGTTTCAACCCCGGCCGTGTCGACCTCAGCCGTTTCAACCCCGGCCGTTGCCACTTCGGCCACGGTCGGGTCCTGTTCGGTCACGGTGGTCTCGCTCACCGGTCCACCTCCTGTTCCGGGATGCCGCCCACCGCCTGCGCGGTCGCGTCCTTCCAGGCCATCCACGACAGCAGGGCACACTTGACCCTGGCCGGGTATTTTGACACGCCCGCAAAGGCGACCGCGTCCTCCAGCACATCTTCGTCCGGCTCGACGGTGCCGCGCGACTGCATCAGTGCCAGGAACTCCTGGCCCAGCTCCAGCGCCTCGGCCACGGACCTGCCGATCACGAGATCGGTCATGACGCTCGCCGACGCCTGGCTGATCGAACAGCCTTCACTCTCGTAGGAGACGTCCGCGACCTTACCGTCGGACACCTTGACCCGTAGGGTCACCTCGTCCCCGCAGGTCGGGTTGACGTGGTGAACCTCGGTGTCGAACGGCTCGCGCAGCCCACGGTGGTGCGGGTTGCGGTAGTGGTCCAGGATGATCTCCTGGTACATGGAGTCCATTTTCACGTCCCGAAGAACCTCCGCACATGCCCCAGGCCTTCCACGAGTGCGTCGACCTCACCGCGGGTCGAGTACAGGTGGAAGGACGCCCGTGTCGTGGCCGGGACGCCGTAGCGCACGCAGACCGGGCGGGCACAGTGGTGCCCCACCCGCACGGCGACGCCCCGCTCGTCGAGCAGCTGGCCGACGTCGTGGGGGTGCAGCGGCCGGTTGTCGGATCCGGTGAACACGAACGAGATGGCGCCGCCCCGATCGACCGGGTCCGGCGGCCCGATGATCCGCAGGCCCGGCACGGTGGCGAGCTGACCGAGGGCGTAGGTGGTGATGTCGTGCTCATGGGCGGCGACCGCGTCCATACCGAGCTCGGTGAGGTAGTCGACCGCGGCACCGAGGCCTACAGCCTGGGAGATCATCGGTGTACCGGCCTCGAACCGGTGCGGGGGCACCGCATAGGTCGACGCCTCCATCGTCACCGTCTCGATCATCTCGCCGCCGCCGAGGAACGGCGGCATGACCTCCAGCAACTCGCCCCGGCCCCACAGCACGCCGATACCGGTCGGGCCGCACATCTTGTGGCCGGTGAAGGCGAGGAAGTCCACCCCGAGCGCGGTCACGTCGATCGGCATGTGCGGCACGGACTGTGATCCGTCCAGGACGGTCAGCGCGCCCACCGCACGGGCGCGGGCGACCAGTGTCGCCACCGGATTGACCGTACCGAGGATGTTCGACTGGTGCACGAACGAGACGACCTTCGCCCGCTCGGTGATCACCTGATCGAGGTCGGTGAGGTCGAGCCGGCCGTCGTCGGTGAGACCGATCCAGCGCAGCGTGGCCCCGGTCCGCCGGCACAGCATCTGCCAGGGCACCAGATTGGAGTGGTGCTCCATCTCGGTGATGACGACCTCGTCGCCCGGCCCGAGGCGGAAGCGCGCCGCCTCGGGGCCGGCGGAGGCCGCGTTGCTCATCGCGTAGGCGACGAGGTTCAGCGCTTCGGAGGAGTTCTTCGTGAAGACGACCTCGTCCCGCCGGGGTGCGCCGATGAAGGCCGCGACCCGGTCGCGGGCGGACTCGTACAGCGCGGTCGCCTCCTCGGCGAGCACGTGGATGCCGCGGTGGACGTTGGCGTTGTGCTGCTCGTAGTAGTCCCGCTCGGCGTCGAGGACACGGGTGGGCTTCTGCGAACTGGCCGCGCTGTCGAGGTAGACCAGCGGCCGGTTGTCATGAACGCGCCGCGCCAGGATCGGGAAGTCCTTGCGGATCCGCTCGACGTCATAGGCCAACCTCGGCTCGCCCGTCCCCCCGGTCCTCAGATCATTTGCAGGGACGGGCGCGTCCCTCACGTCGGTCATCGTCACGCCGCCGTCCCGGCCGGCTCGCTCGCCTTGACATACCGGTCGTAGCCACCGTCCTCCAGGACCGCGGCAAGCTCGGGGCCACCGGAGTCGACGATGCGCCCACCGGTCATCACATGGACGAACTCCGGCTTCACATACCGCAGGATGCGGGTGTAGTGGGTGATCAGCAGAATGCCGGTCTCCCCGGCCGCGCGGACGGACTCGATGCCGGCGGAGACGATCCGCAGCGCGTCCACGTCCAAGCCCGAGTCGGTCTCGTCCAGGATGGCGATCTTCGGCTTGAGCAACGCCATCTGCAGGATCTCGTGCCGCTTCTTCTCACCGCCGGAAAAGCCCTCGTTGACGCTGCGCTCGGCGAAGGCCGGGTCCATCTCCAGGCCCGCCATGGTGTCACGGACCTCCTTGACCCACGTACGCAGCTTCGGCGCCTCGCCGCGCACGGCCGTCACCGACGAGCGCAGGAAGTTCGACACCGACACGCCGGGAACCTCGACCGGGTACTGCATGGCGAGGAAGACACCGGCACGGGCGCGTTCGTCGACGCTCATCGCGAGGACGTCGACCCCGTCCAACGTCACCGAACCACTGGTGATCGTATACTTGGGGTGACCGGCGATCGAGTACGCCAGCGTCGACTTACCGGAGCCGTTCGGCCCCATGATCGCATGGGTCTCGCCACGGCGGATCGTCAGATCCACGCCGCGCAGGATCTCCCTCCCCTCGGTGGAATCGGTCTCCACCGAGACATGGAGGTTACGGATCTCAAGGGTCGACACTTGATCAGTCTCCTATATACCGCTGCCGCTGTATACCGCTGTATGCCGCCGTATGCCGCCGTATCCAGCTATGACGGCCCGACGTCGACGAGCACGTCGTCACCGTCGATCTGCACCGGATAGACGGGCACCGGCTCGGTTGCCGGCAACCCGATGGGTTTACCTGTGGCGAGGTCGAACTGCGAGCCGTGCAGCCAGCATTCGATCCTCGCGTCCTCGACCTCACCGTGGGAAAGCAGCACCTCGGCGTGGGAGCACTCGTCGCGGATGGCAAAGACCTGCCCGCCGGCCAGCGCCAGGCATACCGGCTGGCCGTCGACCTCGACGCCGAGCGCGGACTCCTCACGCAGGTCGGACAACGCGCACACGCGCTGGAAACCACCCACTAGACGACCCCGTCCAGCTCCGCCTCGACCGCCGCGGTGATCCGGTCCCGGAGAGACTCGATCTCGATCCGGTCGACGATCTCGGCGAAGAAGCCCCGGACCACCAGGCGCCGCGCCTCGTCCGCCGGGATGCCCCGCGCCATCAGATAGAACAGCGCCTCGTCGTCGAAACGCCCGGTGGCACTGGCGTGGCCGGCCCCGATGACCTCGCCGGTGGATATCTCCAGGTTCGGCACCGAATCCGCCCGCGCACCATCGGTGAGAACCAGGTTGCGGTTCAGCTCGTAGGTGTCGGTACCCACCGCATCCGCTCCGATCACCACGTCGCCGATCCACACCGCGTGCGCGCCGGCGCCCTGAAGCGCGCCCTTGTACGCGACCCGGCTACGACACGACCGCGGGCCGTGATCGACGAGTAGGCGGTGCTCCTGGTGCTGACCGGCGTCGGTGAAGAACAGCCCGTAGAGCTCGGCGTCCCCGCCAGGCCCGGCATAGGTGACGGTGGGCGACAATCGGACGAGATCGCCACCGAGAGTCACCGTGAACGAACGGAACCGGGCGTCGCGGCCGACCCTGGCCGCGTGCGCGGCGACGTGCACCGCACCCGCGTCCCAGTCCTGCAGCGAGACGAAGGTCAGTGACGCGCTGTCACCAATCGACAGTTCCACGTTACCCGCGAAGATAGCCTGCCCGGTGTGGTCGAGCACCACCGTGACCGAGGCGAACGCCCCGACCTCGACCACCAGATGGGCGTAGGCGATACCGCCGGAACCGTGCAACCGGACGATCACCGGGGTGTCGGGAGTCGCCTCGGCGGGCACAGTGACCACGACGGCATGCTCGGCCCGGGTCATCGCGAACGCCGACACGCGGTCGGCCGGAGTCAACACCCGCCCGACCCGGGCATCGTCGACGCCGACATGTTCGACCGTGACAGGCTCGGGTGCCTCGACATTCACGGCAAAGGTGGCGTCGGCGTCCGGGCCTGCGAGCAGGCCGCCCAGTCGGCGCAGCGGGGTGAACCGCCACTCCTCCTCGCGACCGGTCGGCAGCGGATGCGCCTGCGGGTCGCGGGAGCGCACCGGACGCGGTCGCCCGTCGGGCCGACCCGCCGACACCCCTGCCTTCGACCCGACCGGTGACCCGGTCGAGGACCCGGCCACCAGCACGGCCGCGGCCGCACCGGTGGATGATTCCTCGGCTGAACCGTCACGCGAACCGTTGTGGATGGGAGCGGTCACCATCAGCCGACCGCACCTTCCATCTGCAGCTCGATCAGCCGGTTGAGCTCGAGGGCATACTCCATCGGCAGTTCCCGGGCGATCGGTTCCACGAATCCGCGCACAACCATGGCCATGGCCTCGTCCTCGGAAAGCCCGCGGCTCATCAGGTAGAAGAGCTGGTCCTCCCCGACCTTGGACACGGTGGCCTCATGCCCGATTGAGGCGTCGTCCTCCCGGACGTCCACATAGGGATAGGTGTCGGAGCGGCTGATCGTGTCGACCAGCAGGGCGTCACACTTCACCGTCGCCCGTGAGTTGTGCGCGCCCTCCTGGATCTGGACCAGACCCCGGTAGGAGGTCCGGCCACCGCCACGGGCCACCGACTTGGACACGATGGTGGACGACGTCCACGGTGCGGCGTGCACCATCTTCGCGCCGGCGTCCTGATGCTGGCCGGAACCGGCGAACGCGATCGAGAGCACCTCGCCCTTGGCGTGCTCGCCGAGCAGCCACACCGCCGGGTACTTCATCGTCACCTTGGAACCGATGTTGCCGTCGATCCACTCCATGGTGCCGCCGGCCTGACACGCCGCCCGCTTGGTCACCAGGTTGTACACGTTGTTCGACCAGTTCTGGATGGTCGTGTACCGACAGCGGGCGTTCTTCTTCACCACGATCTCCACGACCGCCGAGTGCAACGAGTCAGAGGAGTAGATCGGCGCCGTGCAGCCCTCGACATAGTGCACGTAGGCACCCTCGTCGACGATGATGAGCGTCCGCTCGAACTGGCCCATGTTCTCGGTGTTGATCCGGAAATAGGCCTGGAGTGGAATCTCGACGTGCACGCCCGGCGGTACGTAGATGAAGGACCCGCCGGACCACACCGCGGTGTTGAGCGCGGCGAACTTGTTGTCGCCGACCGGGATGACCGACCCGAAGTACTCCTTGAACACCTCCGGGTGCTCCCGCAGGGCGGTGTCGGTGTCGAGGAAGATGACGCCCTGCTCCTCAAGATCTTCCCGGATCTTGTGGTAGACGACTTCACTTTCGTACTGGGCCGCCACACCGGAGACCAGACGCTGCTTCTCCGCTTCGGGGATGCCCAGTCTGTCATAGGTGTTACGAATGTCCGCCGGCAGGTCGTCCCAGGTTGCCGCCTGCTTCTCGGTCGACCGGACAAAATACTTGATGTTGTTGAAGTCGATGCCGGAAAGATCCGCGCCCCAGGTCGGCATGGGCTTGCGACCGAAGAGCTTCAGGCCCTTGAGTCGGAGCTGCGTCATCCACTCCGGTTCGCTCTTCTTGGCCGAGATTCCGAGGACGACCGCCTCTGACAGGCCGCGCTGGGCGGTAGCCGCATACGCGTCCGTGTCGGACCAGCCGAACTTGTAGGAACCCAGACCCTCCAGTGCTTCGGGGACTGTGGCCTCCGGGCGCGCGATCTGACGATCGTCGCGCGCCCTTTGGCCCTCGAGTCGACTGTCGATCTCGGTCTCGGGAATTGTGGTCATATGACAGGCCCCTCCGAGGAGGTGGGAGTGATGGGGTTCATTGCGGTGGACGTACTGGCGGTGGACGTACTGGCAGTGGAGACGGGAGCGGGGTCCAGGGGAACATGCGTCGTGCACACCCCATCACCATGCGCGATTGTTGCGAGCCGCTGGACGTGGGAGTCGAGCAACCTCGCCAATGCGGCGGTCTCAGCGCCGCAGAGTTCGGGAAAGCGCTCCGCAACGTGCTGCACCGGACAGTGGTGCTGGCAGATCTGGATGCCGGTCGGCAGTGGTGAGGCACTTGCCGTGTAGCCGGCGGCGGACATGGCCGCCGCCAGCGCCGCCGGTCGGTCCGCCGGGTCAGCCTCGGCCACCGCCGGCTTGACCCGGCGTTCCAGATCGGCGGCACGCGCCTCGGCGAACTCCGTGACACCTTGGTGACCCGCGACGTCCGCGAGGAAGCTCAGCGCGCTGGCTGCGAGATCCTCGTAGGCGTTCGGGCCCGCCGCGTGCCCGGCGGCGGTGAGCTGGAACAGCCGGGCCGGACGCCCGCGGCCACGGGGGGCCGCGGTGCGCGCCGAACGGGTCGTGATCGTGTCTTCGACGAGCATCGCGTCGAGATGCCGACGGATCGCCGCCGGCGACAGGCTGAGATGAGCCGCGAGCGTGACCGCGGTCGAGGGACCGAGTTCCAGGAGCAGGCGCGCGACACGGTCACGGGTTCGGCCGTCGGCCACCGCACCGCTGGAAGTGTCGGGCATGCTTTTCACAACACCACTGTGCCTTATTTCCCGTCAGAGGTCGAACGGGTCGGCGCGCCGGGCCGACGCGATCCGTCGCAATACCTGACCATCGTGGCATCTGACCTGGGCACGGACCGCACGGTCGAGCCGAGCGTCTGATGCGCCACATCCCCGGTCCAGGCCCCGGTCCACGGCCCCGATCCACGGCCCCGATCCACGGCCCCGGGCCACGCAAACCCCGTCGGCATCCGCTACCACTGGCAGACCACGCTCATCAGCGCATCACCACGAGTGAGAGGTCGTCGCACCGGCCAACTCCTGACACGCTGCGACGGGAGGCGAACAGCGTCTCCGGTTCGTTCGACGTGACCTGGACGGAGAGCGTGACCGAGGCCGACGCAGGCGCTGGCGCTGGCAGGGACTACGCCGCGGAGTTGGGACGCCGGCTGCGGGCGGCCCGTCACCGCCGCGGCATGTCCCTCCTTGATGTCCAGACGCGGACGAACGGACGCTGGACGGCGGGCACCCTCGGCGCCTACGAACGTGGCAGCCGCGCGCTGCGGGTGCACCGCCTGGTGGAACTGGCCGACCTGTACGACATGGCCGCGATCATGCTTGTGCCGCCGCCACCGTCGGCCCGCTCCGACCTGGTAGGACTGCCGCCGCTCGCCATCGACCTGCACCGGCTGCGCAAGCTGCCACCGACCCGCACCGGGCCGCTACGGCGCTGGATCGCAATCGTCCAGGTCCTGCGTGCCGACAGCTCCCGGGACGTGCTGCGCCTGCGGCGAACGGACCTGCCCGCGCTGGCCCGGCTGTACAGCACGACCCCGCTGCTCCTGCATGAACGCTTCGGTGCCTGGGGGGCGCTCGCCGACCCGGACACCACACAACGTCCCCCGTCGCCCCGCGGCCAAACCCCACCCGCGACGCGTGCCGCACACCGTGCACGCGGTGGTCCGTAGGATCGCCGATGTGGCGGAGGACCTGGCAGTCGAGGTTGTCGACCTGGTCAAGACCTACCGGCCACGTTCCGGCCAACCCATCCATGCAGTCAACCAACTATCACTGAACGTAACTACCGGTTCAGTGACGGCGCTGCTCGGCCCGAACGGTGCCGGTAAGACCACCACGATCGAGATCTGCGAGGGTTTCCGCCATCCGGACTCGGGCCACGTGCGGGTGCTCGGCCTCGATCCCCGACGCGACGCGGCCGCCCTGCACCCCCGGGTGGGAGTCATGCTCCAGGCTGGCGGGGTCTACCCGGGCGCCCGTGCGCAGGAGATGCTCAGCCTGCTCGCCGCACATCACCGCAATCCGCTGGACGTCAGGGTCCTGCTCGAGCGGGTCGGCATGTCCGGCTCGGCCCACACGCCCTACCGGCGCCTGTCCGGCGGGCAGCGCCAACGGCTGTCCCTGGCGATGGCGTTGGTGGGGCGACCCGAACTCGTGTTCCTGGACGAGCCCACCGCGGGTCTGGACGTGCAGGCCCGCCGGGCCACCTGGGACCTGGTGACCGAGCTGCGCGGCAGCGGGGTGACGGTGGTGCTCACCACCCACGCCATGGACGAGGCGGAGCACCTCGCGGACCACGTTGTGATCATTGACCACGGCGGGATGCTCGCGGCGGGTTCCCCGGCCGAGTTGACCCGGGGGGGCGCCGAGGGACAGCTGCGGTTCCGGGCGCCGATTGGTCTCGACATCGACCGCCTTGTCCTGGCCCTCCCGGACGGCACGGTCGCGACGGAGGACCCTGCCGGCCGCTACGTGGTGCACGGCCGGATCGACCCGCACCTGTTGGCAGCGGTGACCGCATGGTGCGCGAGCAACGGTGTGCTGGCCGAGGATCTCAGAGTCGAACAGCGCAGTCTGGAGGACGTGTTCGTGGAACTCACCGGTTCGGGGTTGCGGCCATGACCGGCACCGGCACCCCGTCCGAGGCGACGGCACCGGCGACGGAGACGGCACCGGCACCGGCACCCGGACAGGTACCGGCCGCCCAGCGTCCACTCGACCTTCGCCCGGCACCTGGCGCCGCGCGCTGGTCAACCATGCTCCGGGCCCAGACGATGCTCGAGGTGAAACTGACGCTGCGCCGCGGGGAATCGGTACTGCTCACTGTGATCATCCCAGTTGGCCTGCTGCTGTTCTTCACAACCGTAAACGTGCTGCCCACCGATGCCGGTGCTCCGGTGGATTTTCTTGTCCCCGGCATCCTGGCTCTCGCGGTCATGTCGACGGCGTTCACCGGACAGGCGATCGCAACCGGATTCGAGCGATCCTACGGTGTGCTCAAACGGCTCGGCGCGAGCCCCCTGCCCCGGTCGATCCTGCTCGCTGGCAAGACGCTGGCCGTTGTCAGCGTGGAGATCATCCAGGTCCTGCTGGTGATCGCCGTGGGATTCGGCGTCGGCTGGCACCCGCACGGTTCGCCGTTGGCGGTGGGGTTGCTCCTGCTGGTGGCGACGGTTGCCTTCTCGGGCCTCGGCCTTCTGATGGCGGGCACGTTGCGGGCGGAGGCGACCCTGGCCGCGGCCAACGGCGTCTACCTGCTGCTGTTGCTCGTGGGCGGGATCGTCGTCCCGCTCTCCCGGTTGCCTGGTTGGCTGGCCGGCGTTGGCAAGCTGCTGCCCACGGCCGCGACATCGGACGGACTGCGCGCGATTCTGCGGGACTCCGCCGGTCTGCCCGTCGCGGACCTCGCCATTCTGCTCGCCTGGGCGGTCGGTTCACTGGCCCTCGCGGCGCGGACGTTCAAATGGGAATAATCTTCTACGAACGGTAGTATGACCTGCGATGAGCGGATGGAAGAAAGTACCGACGGTGAGTCCCACTGTCTTCAGCCTGCTCACCCGGATTTCCGTCGCCCTGCTCGCGCTGATTGTCGTCACCGGCGGCGCGGTGCGGCTGACCGGGTCCGGGCTTGGCTGCCCCACCTGGCCCACCTGCGGTGACAACTCGTTCGTCACCCGGCCGGAGTATTCCGCGCACGGCTGGATCGAATTCGGCAATCGTCTGCTGACCGTCGCCGTGGGGCTGGTGATGCTGCTGCTGCCGCTGGTATCGCTGCGGCTGGCCGAGCGCCGCCGCGACCTCGTCGCGCTCTCGTTCGGCCTCTGGCTCGGCTTCCTCGGCCAAGTGGTGCTCGGTGGGTTGACCGTCCTGTTCAAGCTGCACCCCGCGCTGGTGGCCGGGCATTTCCTGCTGTCGATGCTGCTGTTGGTGGACATCGTCGTGCTCGACCGCCGGGCCCGTCAGGGCGCTGGCCCGGTCCTCCCGGTGGCCCGGCCCGAGCTGCTCTGGCTCGCCCGGGTGCTCACCCTGGTCGCGGGCGCGGTGCTGGTCCTCGGCACTGTGGCCACCGGCACCGGTCCGCACAGCGGGGACTCGTCCAAGGCCAGGCGATTCGGGTTCGACATCACCACTGTCGCGCAGTTGCATGCGGACGCTGCGATGGTGCTGGTGGGACTCGTGATCGCCACCGTGCTCGCCGTCCGTCCCGGTGGCGCGCCGGCCGAGGCCGTGCGTGCGAGCAGCGCGCTCGCCGCCGTTGTCATCGCCCAGGCCGGAGTCGGGTTCACGCAGTACTTCACCGGTGTGCCCGTCGGCCTGGTGGAACTGCATATCGCCGGGGCCACCGTGCTGTGGATCCTCACCCTGCGGGTCTGGCTCGCGATGAAGGAATCAGCCTCAGCGGTAGGTAAAAAAGGTCACCATCACGACGAAAATCCCCTACCCAGGTCAACTGGTGAGCGCCGCGACCGCGACCGCGACGAACAGGAGCGTCAGATAGGTGATCGAGATGTGAAACAGCCGCATCGGCTGGATCTCCCCCCCGCGGCGAACCTGCCAGACCAGCCGGTGGGCCTCGGCCAGAAACCACCCGCCGAGCACCGCAGCCACGACCAGATACGGCCATCCCGTATGGGCGACGGGGACGAGTAGCAGGGAAGCAGCCACCATGGCGTAGGAGTAGCCGAGCATCCGTCTGGTGACCACCGCGGGGGACGCGACGACCGGCAGCATCGGGATACCTGCGGCGGCGTAGTCGTCCCGGTATTTGATCGCAAGCGCCCAGAAGTGCGGCGGGGTCCAGAAGAAGATCACAGCAAACAGCAGAACGGCGGGCCAACCGACCGTTCCGGTCACCGCTGACCAGCCGATGAGAACCGGGAAGCAGCCGGCCGCGCCGCCGATGACGATGTTGGACGGGGTACGCCGCTTGAGTCCCAGGGTGTAGACGAAGACGTAGAACACGATCGCCCCGTCAGCGAGCAGCGCCGAAACCCAGTTGACGGCGAAGCCGAACAGGGCTGTGGCTGCCACACCGAGCAGAATCCCGAACCGCAGTGCCTCAGCAGGGGTGACGCTCGCCTGTACGAGTGGCCGCCGACGTGTCCGCGCCATCATCTGGTCGATGTCGCGGTCTATATAGCAGTTGAACGTGTTTGCGCTGCCCGCCGCGAAGGTCCCGCCGACCAGCGTCGCGAGCACCAACCACAGGGACGGCAGGCCGTGCTCGGCCAGCAGCATCACCGGTACGGTTGTGATCAGCAGCTGCTCGATGATCCGGGGCTTCGTCAGGCCGAGGTAGGAGCGGGCCAGCGCCCCGGCCGGGCGCCGGGACTTCGCTGGACCCGCAGGCCCACCGGACTCCGGCTGCGCGGACATGTTCCGCTCCGGCAGACTGGAAACCGACGTAGACGCGGCCAAGGCGGACAGGACGACCTCGCGATCGGCGGGAGATGGAGGGCACCCGCACAGGCTCGGGCCCCGCGACCGGGGCTCACAACGTGGTTCTACGACGTGTCGGAGTCTAGCCGTCGGGTGTCGCGCCGGGCGCCCTACCCACGGACAGACAAGATTTTTCTCTCAAGTAACGATCACAACACACGACGTAGTCAACCAGTGGACTCACGCGATCTTCAATCACTCAAGGCTTGCGTTGCTGCACATTAGATGAAGAAATCGTCAAGTAGAAGTAACGGAAGGATAGTGTTCTCGCTAACTTTCCCGCGCCGCCACGAGTATCCGGACACTGGGATGAGGCGACCGCGAGAGGGTAGGGGCATCATGGCGGCACGGCGCCAGGGCTTGTGCGGCGGTGCCCGGTCAACAGGCCGTGGCCTGTCTGCAGGTGCTGCCGCGGTGGTCGCCACAGCCGTTCCCGGTGCCGTAGCCGTTCCCGGTGCCGTAGCCGTTCCCGGTGCCGTAGCCGTTCCCGGTGCCGTAGCCGTTCCCGGTGCCGTAGCCGTTCCCGGTGCCGTAGCCGTTCCCGGTGCCGTAGCCGTTCCCGGTGCCGTAGCCGTTCCCGGTGCCGTAGCCGTTCCCGGTACGGCGCAGCGCGACAGTGCCAGACCATGTACCAACGCCCGTGGAGAGGACGTCACAGCGCGATGACCGACCCCTTGGCTCAGCTTTCCACCGCCGGAGTGGCGGTCTGGCTCGATGACATCAGCCGCGATCGCCTGCGTACCGGCAACCTCGCCGAACTGATGCGCACCCGCGCCGTCGTCGGCGTCACCAGCAACCCGACAATTTTCCAGAAGGCGATCAGCAGTGGCTCCGCGTATGACGAGCAGATCCGCGATCTCGCCGTCCGCGGGGTGGACGTCGGTGAGGCTGTCCGAGCGATCACGACGGCCGACGTCCGCGCCGCCTGTGACGTGCTGCGTCCCGCATATGAAGCCAGCGGCGGCGTAGACGGCCGGGTGTCGATCGAAGTGGACCCTCGGCTGGCCCATGACAGCGAACGCAGCGTGGCCGAAGCCCGGGCGTTGTGGTGGTTGGTCGACCGACCGAACCTGTTCATCAAGATCCCGGCTACCCTGGCCGGCCTATCGGCAATCACCGCGACGCTCGCCCAGGGCATCAGCGTCAACGTCACGCTGATCTTCGGACTGGACCGTTACGACGCCGTCATGGATGCGTACATGACCGGCATCGAACAGGCCGGGCAGGCCGGCCATGACCTGTCCAACCTTGCGTCGGTCGCTTCGTTCTTCGTCAGCCGGGTTGACACGGAAGTGGACCGCCGGTTGGAGAAGATCGGCACCGACGAGGCCAAGGCACTGCGGGGCAAGGCCGCGGTCGCCAACGCACGGTTGGCCTACGAGCGTTATGAAAAGGCCTTCGCGACCTCGCGCTGGTCGGCCCTTGCCAAGGCCGGTGCCAGGCCGCAGCGACCGCTGTGGGCGTCGACATCCACGAAGGACCCGGCGATGCCGGACACGATCTACGTCGCCGAGCTGGTCGCCCCGGGCACGGTCAACACGATGCCCGAGGCAACGCTGCACGCGTTCGCCGACCATGGGGTGGTCACGGGTGACACGATCAGGCCGCACTACGACGATGCCCGTGCCGTGACGGCCCGCATGACCGAGCTCGGTATCTCGCTGCCCGACGTGGTCGAGGTACTTGAGCGCGAGGGTGTGGAGAAGTTCGAGGACTCCTGGAACCAGCTGCTCACAGCCGTGCACGAGAAGTTGGACGCGCAGCGCTGACTGCCGCGCGGCGATGATTCTGGACCTGCCCACGACAATTCCGGACAGCACGATAATTCTGGACAGACAGAGGGGGTTCGGGTGACACCAGCGGTGAGCACCAACCCACTGCGGGACCCGCGCGACCGCCGCCTGCCACGGCTGCCTGATCCGTGTGCGCTCGTGGTCTTCGGAGTTACCGGTGACCTGGCCCGCAAGAAACTGATCCCAGCCATTTACGACCTGGCAAACCGGGGTCTGCTGCCACCGGGTTTCGTACTGCTCGGGTTTGCCCGGCGCGACTGGAGCGACGGTGATTTCGCGGACATCATCCGGGAAGCCGCGGAGAAGGGCGCTCGGACGCCGTTCCGCGAGGAGGTGTGGGAACGCCTCGCACCCTCGATGAAGTTCGTCCCCGGATCGTTCAACGACGACGCCGCGTTCGACATCCTCGCCCAGACCCTGCTCGACCTCGAGGAAACCCACGGGGTTCCGGGAAATGCGGCTTTCTACCTGTCCATTCCGCCGTCGGCATTCCCGGTCGTCCTCAAGCAGATGCAGCGCACCGGTATGGCGAACAACGAGGCGTCCGGCGGCTGGCGGCGGATCGTGGTCGAAAAGCCCTTCGGGCACGACCAGGAGTCGGCCCGCGCGCTCAACGAGCTCGTCGACGACGTCTTCACCCCCGAAGACGTGTTCCGCATCGACCACTACCTGGGCAAGGAGACCGTCCAGAACCTGCTGGCAATGCGGTTTGCCAATACCCTGTTCGAACCGATCTGGAACTCCCACTTCGTGGACTCCGTTCAGATCACAATGGCCGAGGACGTCGGTATCGGCTCGCGCGCCGGGTTCTACGACGAGACCGGCGCGGCCCGCGACGTTCTGCAGAATCACATCCTGCAGCTGCTGGCGCTCACCGCGATGGAGGAGCCGGTGAGCTTCAACGCCGATGCCATCCGGTACGAGAAACTCAAGGTCCTGCGGGCGATCTCGCTGCCGACCGACCTCGCCGCCTACGCTGTCCGTGGCCAGTACGAACAGGGCTGGCTCGCCGGCCGGCGAGTGACGGGCTACCTCGAGGAAGACGGCGTCCCCGCGGATTCGCGGACGGAGACCTACGCCGCCGTCCGGATCGGAATCGAAACCCGCCGGTGGGCCGGTGTTCCGTTCTACCTGCGCACCGGCAAACGGCTGCCGCGCCGGGTAACCGAGATCGCGGTGTTGTTCAAACCGGCGCCGCACCTGCCGTTCGACGCCACCGATACCACCGAGCTCGGCCACAACCAGCTGGTGATCCGGGTCCAGCCGGACGAAGGCGTGACGTTGAAATTCGGGTCCAAGGTGCCGGGCTCCGCCATGGAGGTCCGCGATGTCGCCATGGACTTCCTGTTCGGCGAGGCGTTCACCGAGTCACTACCCGAAGCCTACGAAAGGCTCATCCTCGACGTGCTTCTCGGGGATGCGACGCTGTTCCCGAACAACGCCGAGGTGATCGAGTCCTGGCGGGTGATCGACCCGATGGAGGACTTCTGGGCCGGGACCGTCCCGTTCCGCTACCGGTCGGGCACCTGGGGACCAGCAGCCGCCGACGAGATGCTCGCCCGCGATGGACGCCGCTGGAGGCGGCCATGAGGCCGGCGACCACGATCACTGCCCCGTCGACGGCCGAAGGGCCGCCGACCCGGACGGCGCAGATCGCACGGACAGCACGGAGGCGGCCATGACAACTCTGTGGGACACGACCGGCACCGATGTCGTCAAGGCGTTGGCGGCCGAACGACGCTCAGCCGGGGCGCTCGCCTTCGGTCTGGCGCTGACCCTTGTGGTCGTGGTGGACGAGAAGCACGTCAGCGTGGCCGAGAGCGCCGCGACCACGGCGGCGGCGGCCCATCCGTGCCGCCTGCTCATCGTCGTCCGGCGCCAGGTCGACGCCTCCAACTCGCGACTGGACGCCGAGGTCTCCATCGGTGGCCGGCTCGGGCCGGGTGAGGCCGTGGTCATGCGGATGTTCGGACGCCTCAGCCTGCACGCGGAGTCGGTGGTCCTGCCGCTGTTGGCACCGGACGCGCCCGTGGTGACCTGGTGGCACGATGTTCCCCCGGACCGCATCGCCTACGATCCGCTCGGGGTCTTCGCCGACCGGCGGGTCACCGACGCGTCCGTGGCGGAGGATCCGATCGCCGCGCTGCGCCAGCGGGCGGCGGACTTCGCGCCCGGCGACACCGACCTTGCGTGGACGCGGCTGACCGCCTGGCGGACCTTGATAGCCGCCGCGTTCGACTCGCTCATCGAGAAGCCGCGAGCGGTCACCATTGTCGGAGGGGACGTCGACCCCAGTGTCCGTCTGCTGTCCGGTTGGTTCTCCGACCGCCTGAACCTGGCGGTCAACCTGGAGACGAAGGCACACCGTGGGCTCGCCGAGGTACGATTTGATCTTGATGACGGCGAGCTGACAGTCGCCCGACAGGACTCCCGCACCGCGGTACTGAAGCGGCCCGGCCAGCCCGACCGGGCCGTGCCGCTGACCGAACGCGGCCTCGGTGATCTCCTGGCCGAGGAGCTACGCCGGCTTGACCATGACGGGCCCTACGCCGACGCTCTGGCGGCCTGGAGTGGAATCGGAGGTCTCGCGTCCCGTTCCCCGGTCCGCGAACACATCTGGCGCGACCCGATGACGGGCACCGCGGCCAGTCCGACAACAGCAGGCACGGCGAGCACAACGGGGATGGCGGGCACGACGGGCACGATCGCGGGGACGGCTGGCTGATGGGCGCGCCACCGCAAGTGATCATCCATCCTGACGCGGACCTGCTCGCCGCCGCGACCGCGGCCCGGCTGATCATCAACCTCCAGGAGGCACAGGCTGCCCGCGGCACCGCGTCGGTGGTACTCACCGGTGGCGGTATCGGCACGGCGACGCTTCGGGCGGTCCGCGACAGCCCGATCGTCGCAGCGGTCGACTGGGCACGGGTCGACGTGTGGTGGGGCGACGAGCGGTTCGTTCCCCTCGACTCGACCGACCGCAACGACGGCCAGGCCCGAGCGGCCATGCTCGACGCGCTGCCCCTTGACCCGGCCCGGATCTTCACGATGGGCGACCCGGGCAGCACAGCCGACGCTGACGCGGCCGCGACCACCTATGCGCGGCTCCTCGCCGGACGCGCGACCGCCGGCTCCCCTGCGCCCGCCAGGAGCACGGCCGACACCACGGCGGCGGCCCCGGCCTTTGACGTGCTGCTGCTCGGCATCGGACCGGACGGCCACGTGGCGTCGATCTTCCCGGGCTCCCCGGTCGTGGACGCCCGGGCAACGACTGTCGCGGTCCGTGACTCCCCTAAACCACCACCGGTCCGGATCACCCTCACGTTCCCCGCCATCCAGGCGGCCCGTGAGGTCTGGGTCCTCGCCGCCGGCGAAACAAAGGCCGACGCGGTGACCCGGGCACTCGCGGGCGCATGCCCCATGGAGATCCCGGCGGTGGGTGCCCAGGGTCGGGAACGGACCCTGTGGCTGCTGGACCGTGCCGCGGCGGCCGGAGTTCCCGCGCTGGCCATGCCGGCTCCGGGCCGGTAGGCCGGCTCCGGGCCGGTAGGCCGGCCGGGTCGGGACCGCCGGGTCGGCGTGGTACCGACCGGTAGACGTTGCGACCGGTACCACGCCGAGGCTCACGGTCGAGCCGATCTTCACGGTCAGGCGGTGCCCCGCAGCTTGGCGAGGGCCTCGGCCAGAATCGCCTCACCGTCCTTTTCGTTACGCCGTTCCCGGACATAGGCGAGATGGGTCTTGTACGGTTCGGTCTTCGGCGGCGCGGGCGCGTTGTCGCGGTCGCGGCCCGCCGGGAACCCGCAGCTGGGGCAGTCCCAGGTCTCCGGAATCGCAGCCTCGGCGGCAAACGACGGCTTGGTTTCGTGATCATTGGCGCACCAGAAGGAAATCCGCTGCCGCGGGGCGGTCTCGCCCCGTTCAGCCTCCCCCATCGGTCCCGCTCCTACCCGACTTCCTCGGATGGCGTTACCACCTGCCACGGTCCGTCTACTCCTTTGTCTCGTCCCTCTGTTGACTCCGGACCCGGCCCCCAGCGTCTGCCGGTTCGGCCTGACCGAGTGTAAGACGAGATGGGTCGACCTCGTCGCACCCACCACCGCCGGTCATCCTCACGACGGTTTCAGGTCACTGTAAGCGAACCTCTCACGCAATACCCATGGATACGCCGGTGGGATCACCGTTGTCGAGCGAGCCCAGCCGCAGGAAACCGCGGACGTTGACGCTGTGCATACGCGGCACAACGGTAACGGCCAGCGGGATAACCGCGACGTCGGTGAGCAGCTCCCGTTCCAGATCGCCCCACCGGGTGTTGGCAGTAGCAGCGTCACGCTCGGCGAGCGCATCGTGTAGGGACAGGGTGATCCGTTCGTTACGGTATCCGCCGTCGGCAGGTCGGGGCCCCGACCACGCCGGCTCCAGCAGGGGCTGGAACACGGTACGCCCGGCGTTGCCGAACCACTGTGGTGTCACTGTGGTGAGGGCGAGGTCCCAGGTCTGGCTGTCGGGGGCTACCGCGGCACGCGGGTAGTCGGCGGCAGCCACAGCGATGACCCGCAGTGTCACGCCCGCCCGGGCGAAGCCCGCCGCCAGCGCGGTCGCCACGGCCGCGTCCGACGCCGAGTCGGTGGTGAGAAGGGTCACGGTGGTGAGCGGACCCCCGGGCGCGGCGCGCGTCCCGTCTCGGCACCGCGTCGCATCACCGGTCGACCCGAGGGTGGGGTAGGGATCCCGCGGCTGGTAGCCGACCATCGGGGCCGCCAACAGCTGCGCGGTGGTGGTGGCGGTGACCGGCCCGCCGAGAGCCGCTGCGACACTGGCGCGGTCCACACAGTAGGCGAGCGCCACCCGGACGGCGCTGACGCGTAGCGCGGCGGAGGCGGGGCCGTGCAGCCCTACGGTGAGCGCCACGGTGGATCCCGGGCCGTCCGTCGACAATCTGCCGTCAACGCGGGCGTCGAGCCCCGCCACGTCCCCAGCGGGAACGGAGCTGTCGAGGGCCATGTCGGCCCGTCCGGCTTCGATCTCGGCCTGGGCGGCAGCGGCGTCGATGTTGGTACGCACCGTGACGTGATCGGCAAGTGCCGGGCGGACCCCGTCCGATGACGCGATCCACGCCGGATTGCGCGACAGGCTATATGCCTCGTCGTTCACCGCGGCGCCAAAGTGGTAGGGACCGTCGGAGATGAGGTGCTCAAAGTAGCTGGATGAATCCGGTGGGTAGGCAAGAGCTTCCAG
>NZ_CAUVXP010000020.1:0-53388 GCF_963555955.1 Protofrankia sp. Cas3 | reverse complement strand
GGCATCAGGTGGTGGCGGAAGGTTTTCTGGACTGGGCCAGGTTCCACGAAATCCTCTCGGCGCTGGTCGTAAGCGCGACGGTCGCTCTTGTCGGTCTGGCGATAGCGTCGGCGCTCGGAATGGTGTTCGCGATCCTGATGAGTCAGGCGCCTTGGATCGAGCGTGCGTTCTACCCCTGGGCTGTGGTGCTGCAGACCATCCCGATTTTGGCGATCGGCCCGCTGGTCGGCTTCTGGTTCGGCTACGGATTCTGGTCCAAGACCATGGTGTGCGTCCTGATCGCGCTCTTCCCGATCATTACGAATACGCTTTTCGGCCTCCGATCCGTGGATCCCGGTCATCACGACCTGTTTACGCTGCGACGAGCCAGCCGGTGGCGACGGCTGAGCCGGCTGGAATTCCCCGGCGCCCTTCCCGCGGTCTTCACCGGGCTCCGCATCTCCGCGGGCCTGTCGGTGATTGGTGCCATCGTGGGCGACTTCTTCTTCCGCCAGGGGGAACCGGGCATCGGTCGGCTCATAGACGACTACACCCGGAGCCTGGACTCCGGGCCGATGTTCGTGGCGGTCATCGTCTCGTCCGTTTTCGGCCTCGCCGTGTTCTGGTTGTTCGGCCTGGCCGCTCACATGATCGTCGGGCCGTGGCACGAGTCCGGACGGCGTTAGCGCCTGTCTGCAGAGCCTGTTTTGCATCTTCCGTTCGATCAGCGAGCCGAGGCGCACGGTCCCCCGTCGACTGACGTCGTCGATTGACGTAGTCGATCGACGGGGGACAGCGGGTTCCCGGCGCGTCAGGGCTTTCGCGCGACGGCGCCGAACTGAGGCACTTCCGCCGGAACGCCATCCACGTCGGGCGGTTCGGGCCGCCAGTGCGAACAGGACACGATACCGGGTTCCAGCAATTCCAGGTGACGGAAGAAACGAGTGACCTCCTGCCGGCTGCGTGCGGTGATCGGGGGCGTGGCGTTCTCGTTCCAGAACTTCATGGATTCGGCGTTCTCTTCGCCGCCCAGTTCACCGGTGGGGTGCGCGAGCACCAGGTAGCTGCCGGCAGGTACGGCGCCCACCAGCCGATCCACAATCGCGACCGCCTCGTCGGTGTCCAGGACAAAGTTCAGGACTCCCAGCATCATGATCGCGATCGGCTGGCTGAAGTCCAGTGTTTTCGCCGCGGCAAGCAAGATCTTATCGGGGTTGCGGGCGTCGGCGTTGATGTAGTCGGTGGCGCCCTCAACGGTGCCGATGAGCAGGGCACGGGCGTGCACCAGGACCAGGGGATCATTGTCGATGTAGACGATCCGTGAATCCGGAGCTACCCGCTGGGCAACTTCGTGGGTGTTGTCGGCGGTGGGTAGCCCGGTGCCGATGTCCAGGAACTGGCGCATCCCGACCTCGCCGGCAAGGTACCGGACCGCGCGGCCGAGGAACGCCCGGTCTGCGCGGGCCACGTGGCCGATGCCCGGGAAGATTTCGAGAACCTGGTTGCCCACCTCGCGGTCGACGGGGTAATGGTCCTTGCCACCCAGCCAGTAGTTCCAGACTCTGGCATTGTGCGCAACGGTCGTGCTGATGGCGGGCGCCTCGTCCTGGTCGGAGTCGTCACCCGGAGGTGAGCCCTCCGACACCGCGGCGGTTTTGAAGTCCCAGGACCGGGGTGCAGCGGCCGAGTCGGCGGGGGTTTCGAAATGCTGTTGCCGGTCGGAACTGCCGGCGGTCGGTGAGCCCTCTTCCACGACGATGTTTCTCCTTACAAATCTGAGTCTGATTGACTACAAATGTAGCCCTCAGCGCCCGACGGCAACCAGTCGCTCGCCACGATGCCCTGTTGGCCTGGCCAGCTTCGGCGCACGGCGATCAGTGCACGGCGATCGCTGCCTCGCCAGCCTGCCACCGACCAGGTGTGGATCGCGGGACGTGCGCCTGATAACGCTACAATGAGGACCACTCTGATGCAGTCGGTCATCACCCCCGCTTTCGGTCGAAAGGACCTTACGTGGTAGACGAGGCGGGCACCGGCTGCCACGTCCTTAGCCACCATCGCATCCGCGAATCTGTTTCTGTTGACCTGCAACAACCCCGCGTTACTGTCGCTGGGTCCGATTGTCCGCTGGGGGGCAGGGCCTGGTTATCGGCCCGCTCCGGTATTGGTCAGGTATTGGTCCGATATTGGTCCGGCATTGGTCTGATACTGGTGACGACGCAGTGGACGGACCAGACGGCGGTGCGCGCTCGTCCCACCATCACTCCCGTTCCCCAGTCGAGGAGAGCAATGCGACTATCAAGACTTGACCGTGGTACCGGGGCAGCGGCTGCGTGCGTCGCCCTGCTGGCATTGGCATTGGCGGGGTGCGGCTCAGGGAATGGATCAGACGGAACCAGCCCGGCCGGCGCGTCGACCGGCACGGGTACCGGCAGCGGCACCGCGACCACGTCCCGCTACACCACGCCGCTGAAGGGGCTCTGCCCGAGCACGGTCGTCGTCCAGACGAGCTGGTGGCCGGAGGCGGACCAGGGGTTCACCTACCAGCTTCTCGGCCCGAACCCGACGATCGACAAGAACAAGAATCGGGTGATCGGCCAGCTCGGCGGTACCGGGGTTAACCTCGAGATCAGGTCTGGTGGTCCGGCAGCCGGCTACCAGCAGCCCTCCGCGCTCCTGGCCCAGGACGACAACATCCTGCTCGGTTATGTCGGCACGGACGAGGCGATCCAGAACTCGGGAAAGGCGCCGACGGTGGCGGTCTTCTCGTCCTACGACAGGAACCCGGAGGTCTTTCTCTGGGGAGACCCCAGCTGGAACTTCACGAGCATCGCCGATATCGGCCGGTCGGGAGCGCCGGTGCTGGCCTACGCGGCCGCGAGCTCCGTGGACGTCCTCGAACGGGAGGGGTTGCTGAACAAGTCGCAGGTCGATCCGTCCTACCAGGGCAGCCCGGACCGTTTCGTCGCAGCCGACGGGAAGATCGTGCAACATGGTTTCGTCACAAACGAGCCCTATCACCTTGAACATGATGTGAAAGCCTGGAATAAGCCGGTTAAATACCTGCTTGTCGACGAGTACCCGGTATATCAGTCCGCACTGTCCATCCGACAGGACAAGCTGGCGGCCAACAGCGCTTGCCTGGCCAAGCTCGTGCCGTTGTTCCAGCAGGCGCAGAGTGACTACGTCGCAGCTCCCGGCCCGACAAACCAGCTCCTACTCGACATCGTCAGCAAGATGAACACGAGCGGGTTCAGCCTTTCGGCCGGTCTGGTCGCGGACGCCAGCGCTAAGCAGAAGGAGCTCAAGCTGATCGCCAATGGTAGTGACGGGGTGCTGGGCAGCTTCGACACCGCGCGCGTCCAGGGGCTGATCGGCCGGCTTACACCGGTCTTCAAGGCTAAAGGCACCGAGCCGAAGGCGGGGCTGGCCCCGGCGGACCTGGTGACCAACCAGTTCCTCGATAAGTCGATCTCCCTGAAGTAGCGAGCATAGCTCGGAATCATCTACCGCTACCTGGGCCGGCGTCGCCATGGGCGCCGGCCCGCACTCGGCGGCTCGGCGGGTCCGGCGCTGGAGTCGGAATTCCGGTCGGCGCCGACGCCACCGATCGGGATTCCGAGAACCGTCCCGGAAACTCTCGGGTAGGCGGTGAGCCCGGGAGGCTGCTCGCGGTCACCAAGGCGTCGGACGCCGGTATGAACACCGTCCAGCTCGCCCGGACCGAACGCGCAGTCACGCAGTACCCACCAGAATGCGTCCGCGAGGTCGCCGGCCAGCTGGTACCCGCCGTCGGGCAGCACAAGACACCAGCCGCCTTCACCCAGGCCGAGCATGGTCGAGAGGGGGCGGGCGGACCGGACATCCCACAGCCGAACCGTCCCGTCCGCGCCTGCGGAGACGAGCAGCGCGCCATTCGGGGTGAAGGCAACTGTGTGGACCGCGCCGACATGGCCGCCGAGACGGGACACGGACAGACCCGTGGCCGGTTCGTGCAGCCGGATCGTCCCGTCCGTACCACCGGACGCCAGCAGCGTGCCGTCCGGGCTGAACGCCACCGAACGCACCTCGCTCACGTGCCCGGTCGGGTGCGCACCACCCGGCCGGCCCAGGGTTCGATCATTGCGATGACCGGGCCCCACGCGGCGGCGAGCAGCGTTGCGGACGGGCTGAACACGACCGCCCGGATCTGTGCCCCGGGTGGCCTGACCACCACCCGTACCGGGTCGCGGCCGGCGACGGCGACCTCGGCGAGCTCGGGTCTGGCCAGTGTCGACGCGTCGATCTCGGTACCCAGTAGAGCGGCCCGGTGCCACCTGCTCCGCTCGACCGCGGCGCCGTGCATGACGACCTTGATCAGGCGCGCGCCGGTGAGATCGGCACCGGACAGATCAGCCCGGTTCAGGACGACGGAATGCAGCACTGCGCCGACCAGCCGGGCACCGGTCAGGCTCGCGCCGGTCAGATCGGCGTCGTGGAGCCGCACGCCGGTCAGGTCGGCACCGGAGAGGTCCGCGAACCGCAGGTCGAGGCCGGAGAGCTCGTCGTCCTTGCCGCGCAGGTCCTGCCCGGCCAGGCGGACCCGGATGCTGCGGATCTGCAGCCGCCGGGTGACCGCCAGCGCGTTGGCCCTGGCGGTGTCGGTCGCGGCCTGGTCCTCGTAGACCGTCCGGGCCCAGCCCTCGGCTTCGGTCCGGCCGGGCGGTCTCCTCCAACCGGCTGAGGTCCATGTCCCGCTCGGCGCCACGCCACAGCTGCAGGGTGAGCGCGGTCACCGCCCGGCGGATCTGGTCGACGCCCAGCCCGGGTATGGCCCCCAGCGTCGGACGCCGCCGGTTCACCTCGAAACGCAGCCACCGCGCGATCAGATTCTCGTACAGGTACGCGGAGCTGATTCCACCGCCGGCGGCCCGCACCGCGCGCAGTTCGTCCTCGTCCAGGTCCGCGATGAAGGACAGCATGCGGGGGTTGCGGGAAAGCCCGAGGAGATCTTTGATGTCACGGATCAGCTCGAGGCGACGGTCGGCGGCGCTGGTATCCCCGCCGTAGAGACGGCTGAGGAAGTCGCGGATCTGGCTGTCCGCGAAATCACCGAGCTCGACCAGTCTGCTGCCCGCGACCAGGTGGACTTCGTCGCCGAGGGTGGTGCGCCACTGGGTGTCCGAGGCGAAATGCTGGGTCCGGCTGCTCAGCACGACCTTGGCTCGCCCGGTCACCGCGGTGAGAATCGTCCGCAGGTGTTCGGCGGCCCGATCGTAGGTGACCTGTATCGCCAGCTCGTCGAAGCCGTCGAACAGCAACACCAGCTGCCCGCGTGCCAGCATCCGGCGCACCGCGCGGATGTCGATGGACTCCTCGCCGGCTACCGCCAGATGCTGGGCCAACAGCGCGTCCAGGCTGTGGTTCTTCTCCAGTGCCCGCAGTTCGATGAATACCGGTACCAGATTCGGCAGGATTCTCGGGAGCCGACGGGCAAGCTCCCGTAACAGGAACGTCTCCCGACTCCTCCCGGGTGCGATCCTCCCGGGTGCGATCCTCCCGGGTGCGATCCTCCCGGGTGTGAGCCACCCGGATAGGCCGGCTGCTGCGCAGGGCGGACACCATCGGTGTGCGCAGCCCGGACCCCGCTCAACAATGCGGCTCGGGCCGGGTCCTCCGACATGCCGACAAGATCGATCCATGTGTAGCCGCCGAGCAGTCCGGGACGTTCAAGCGGTGCCACGCGGACCGGGATCAGGCGCCGCCGACGTCCCAGCGGGTCATCCCGGGAAGCGGCCTGCCACTCCGCCTCGACATAATCCGAACGAAGCGCGTCCGGTGACAACACGACCAGCGTGTGGTCGGCCTCGTTGACGGTCCGCTGCATCCATGCCGCCCAGTTCGTGCTCGGCGCTGAATGCCATGCCTGAATCCGTACGTCATACCTGGCGCCGTCGAGTTCCCAGGCGATCCACTCCGCCCACGTTCGATCGGCCTGTGTGTAGCTGACAAAGACCGTGGGCAGCCGTGCGTCGTCTCCGTTGACCACGTCACGGATGCTCCCACATTCACCGCCACCGCCACCGCGACATTCACCGCCACCGCCACCGGCAGGCGGGTCCGATGCGAACGGTACCGACGGCGGCCAGGGTGCGGGCCGGAGCACGCAGCCCTGGCCCCACTCCTTGCAGCGCCTCGCCGGCTACGGGATCAGCGTCTTGGCGAGTTCACGCCATTGGTTGATCGGAATGGTCTCCGGGGCGGCTGTGGTCACGCTTACCGCGACGTGGTCGGCCCCTGCCCGCGCATGTTCAGCGACTCGGGCCTCGACCGCGTGGACGTCGCCCCAGGCGACAAGGGCGTCAACGAGTCGATCATCAAGGTGGGCGATCTCGTCCTCGGTGAAGCCCATCCGGCGGAAGTTCGCAGGGTAGGCGGGGACCGTGCTCAGAAAGCCGAGAGGTCCACGGGCGATCCCTCGCGCGTGGCCGGGATCTGTGTCGAGGACGACGAGCTGTTCGATGGCGAGCGTGGTGTCCTCGCCCAGCAGCGACCGGGCGTGGGCGGTGTAGTCGGGGGTGACCAGGACGGGGAAGGCGCCGGCGGCGCGGCGGCGGGCCAGGTCGAGCATGCGTGGCCCCAGCGCCGCCATCACGCGTGCGGTCACCGGGACGGAGCCCAGCGCATCGAGGTATGTGGTCAGCGTCTGCACCGGTTTCGCCCCGTGTGCGCCGCCGAGGCCGACGACGAACCGACCCGGGTGGGTGGCCTCCAGGTCGGCGTACAGGGCCGCCACCGCCTCCGGTTCGAACCGGTCGACGGAGATGATCCCGCTGGCGACCCGAACAGTGCGGGTGGCGCGCACAAGATCAGCGATCTGCCCGAGGCTGCTGAGTGGGCCGCCCGTCAGCCAGATCGTCGAATAGCCCAAGTCCTCCAGCTCGACCGCTGCGTCGAGGAAACCGTCCGCTGCGGGGCTCAGGACCGCACCGACCGGTCCCAGCTCGATCTTCGACATCAGCCGTCCCCTCCAAACCGCGCAGGTCACCCGACGGAAGGTCACAACAGAGCCAGGCGCGGGGATGTTCCGGCTCCCCTCCGAGCCGACACGTCCGGCAAGCCCATGGCCCGTAGTCCTCGGCGAGCGGGGCCTGGCCAAAGGTCTTAAGCGCCCCGTTGATGCGGAGAGACCGCGCGACTGCACACCCGTCGCACCCGGGTCGCTCCTGTCCCGAAATTCTGCGGGACCGCGCGCCTCAGCTGGCGGGCGCCGGCTCGGGGGCGGCCGTGACCACGGTTGGTTCGGGCTGCGCCGTCCGCATGTCGCGGCGGCCGGGCAGGGCGAGAGCGCCGACGGCGCCGAGCCAGCACACGCCGGCGGCGACCAGGCAGGCGATGTGCAGGCCGCTCATGAACGACGCGTTGACGTCGGTGACGAGCTGGTGGCTCAGCGACGGTGCGGCGTTGGCGGCTGTCGTGATCGCTGCGCCGACGTAGTCGCGGGCGGCGATCGCCACGTCGCGGGGCAGCGCGGCGACGGTCGTGCCGGCCAGGTGGTGGACGTAGATCGAGGTGAACACGCTGCCGATGACGGCGACGCCGAGCGTGCCACCGGCCTCCCGGGTGGCGTCGTTGACCGCGGACCCGACACCGGCTTTCGCCGGCGGAAGCACGCTGAGGATCGACTCGGTGGCCGGGGCGGTGGTCAGGCCGAGGCCGGTGCCCATGATGACCATCTGCGCGGCGATCTGCAGGTAGGACTCGTAGGTCGCGGAAACCGCGATCCAGGCGAACGCCGTGCCGAACATCAGCAACCCGGTGACGACGATGACGCGGGTGCCGAGCCGGCCGGTCAGCGCCGCGCCGAGCACCGACCCGATCGCGATGGTGATGGCCACCGGCAGGATCCGTACGCCGGTCGAGATGGTGCTGTAGCCGCGGATGAACTGGAAGTACTGGGTGATCAGGAAGATGAAGCCGAAGAGCGCGAAGAAGGCGACGGTCACCGCACCGCTCGCGGCGGAGAAGGCCGGCGTACGGAACAGGCTCACGTCGAGCATGGGGTCGGCGCGGCGCCGCTCGACGGTGACGAACGCGGCGGCGATGATCGCGGTGGCGGTGAAGCCGACGATCGACCATGGCGACGTCCAGCCGCGCTCCGGCGCCTCGATGATCGTGTAGACGAGCAGTCCGATGCCGGCCGACGAGGTGGCCAGACCGGGCAGGTCCAGCCGGGCCGAGCGCGGGTCGCGGGATTCGGGCACGAGCACGACGGCGAGGGCTGCCGCGACCAGCGCGACCGGGACGAGCGCGAGGAACACCCCGCCCCACCAGACGTGGGCGAGGATGAGTCCGCCGGTGACCGGGCCGACGGCGACCCCGAGGCCGGTGACCGCGCCCCACACGCCGATCGCCTTGGCGCGCTCGGCCCGGTCGGGGTAGGCATTGGTGATGATCGACAGTGTTGTCGGGTAGATGAGTGCGGCGAACGCGCCCATGACGAAGCGCACCGCGACCAGCGCGCCGGCTCCGGTGCACAGCGCCCCGATCCCGCTGGCGACCGCGAAACCGGCGAGCCCGCCGAGCAGCACCGGGCGACGGCCGAACCGGTCGCCGATCGACCCGCCGGTGAGCACGAGCGCGGCGAAGGCCAGGTTGTACCCGTCGACGATCCACTGCAGGTCGCGGGTGGTCGCGCCGAGCTGACGGGCCATGTCGGGCAGGGCGACGTTGACGATCGTGGTGTCGAGGTTGATGGCGAACACGGCCAGGCAGACGGTCGCGAGGACCGCGAGCCGGCGGCGGGAGCTCATGGGAGGCATCGGGACCACGTCTCCTGAAGTTGACGGTGACAACATTGACGAGCGTGCCACGGGAAGTAGACACTGTCAACATGCTGGCTGCCGATTCCTCGCGCCCGTACCACCACGGCCGATTGCGGGAGGCGCTCGTCGATGCCGGTGTCGCGCTGGCCCGGGCCGGAGGCCCCGAGGCGGTGGTCCTGCGGGCGGCCAGTCGCGCCGCCGGCGTCTCGAACAACGCGGCGTACCGGCACTTCGCTGACCGGGACGAGTTGCTGCGCGCCGTCTGCGAACGCTCCATGAGCAGTCTGGCGCTGCTCATGGAGCAGCGCGTTGCGGCCCTGCCCGCGGACCCCGACCCGGTGGCGGCCGCCTGGGCTCGGTTCGATGCGCTCGGGCGGGCCTACGTGGAGTTCGCCACCACTGAACCCGGCTGGTTCCGGACGGCGTTCGCCGTGCCGCGCACCATGCACTCCTTCGGGCCCGGCGAAGGAGTGGGTGCCAGCGGAGTCGGCCCGTACGAACTGCTCAGCGCCCGGCTCGACGAGCTGGTCGAGGTCGGCGCGATCCCGCCCGAACGCCGTCCCAGGGCCGAGTACGCCGCCTGGTCGGCCGTGCACGGCCTGTCGACGCTGCTCAGCGACGGACCGTTGCGCGACATCCCCGCCACTGAACATGATCAGGCTCTTCTGGTCGTCCTCGACTTCGTCGCCCGCGGAATCTGACGGAATCCGACCGGATTACGATCTTCGATGGCTGGCACTTCCGGGCCGGTCAGGGTCTGTGGTGGCGGGCAGGGCTCGGTCAGCGTCGGCGGTGTGCGGTCATCGGCAGGCCGTCGCGGGGACGCAGGGTCACCTGCGGCAGGGGGACGATCTCGACATCCGGGTCCGGCTCGAACGACCATCGGCGGGCGATCGCGGCCAATGCGAGCACTCCCTCGAAGTGGGCGAAGGTGTTGCCGATGCACTGGCGGGGACCACCGCCGAACGGGAAGTAGGAGTAGCGCGGCTGGCCGGGCGGGGCTGCGCCGACGCCGATGGTTGCGCCGACGAGCCAGCGGGTCGGGTCGAAACGCTCCGGGTCGGGCCACCAGGTTTCGTCGCGGTGCACGACCCATTGGCTGAACAGCAACGTCGAGCCCGCGGGCAGTAGGTAGCCGCCGACCTCGCGGTCCACGGTGAGGTGACGGCCCATCGTCCAGACCGGCGGATAGAGCCGCATCGACTCGCGCAGCACGGCGTCGGTGTAGGGCAGGCGCGCGATGTCCGCCATCGTCGGCCGGCGGTCGCCCAGTACCTCGTCGAGTTCGGCGTGCATCCGGGCCGAGACCGCCCGGTCGCGTCCGAGCAGGTGGAAGGTCCAGCTCAGGGCATTAGCGGTCGTCTCGTGCCCGGCGAGAAGAATGGTGAGGGCCTCATCGCGCACCTCCTCGTCGGCCATGCCCACGCCGGTGTCGGTGTCCCGGGTGGACAGCAGCAGCGACAGCAGGTCGTCGCCGTCTGCGCCGGCGGCGCGGCGGCGCTCGATCAGCGCATAGACGACCCGGTCGAGTGCTGCGCGGGCATCGCGCCGGCGTCGAGCTGCGGGCAGGGGAAGCCGCTCGAGCATCTCGAACCCGGGCAACCGGGCCCGTCCGGCGGCAGCCATGTTCTCGGTCAACGCCGTGCGGACGACCTCGATGACCTCGCTGTCGAGGTCGACGTCGAACAGGGTGCGGGCTACGATCGCGAGCGTCATCTCGGTCATCTCGGCGTGGACGTCGAGGTGCTGGCCGTGGCCCCAGGTGTCAGCGGTGGCGTCGGCGATCGCGGCGAACGTCTCGCTGTAGCCGGCGATGCGCTGGTGGTGGAACAACGGCTGCATGAGTCGGCGCTGCCGGCGGTGGACGTCACCCGTGCTGGTCAACAACCCCCGGCCGAGCAGCAGCGTGAGTGGCTGGATGACCGTCTCCCTGGAACCGAGGCCGCGCCGGACGGCGCCCTTGGCGTGCGTCCGGTTCGACCCGACCAGTCCGTCGGCGATCGCGGCCGGGTCGGCGACGAGGAACGCCGACATCGGCCGGGAGGCGATGCGGACGACCGGTCCGTAGGTGCGACGCAGCCGGGTGAGACCTGCCAGGGGGTCGGAGCGCAGCATCCGTACCGATGCGAGCGGTCCGCCTCCCGGCCCGGGCACCTGGTCGGCACCTTTCGGTGCCGCGTTCGGCGCGTGCGCGAACGTGGGTGTGACGGTCATCGAAACCTCCTCCGGTGATCGAGCGACGGGGCCGCCGGCGCGTGCAGCTCCACCGGGTACGCCGCCATGGGACAAGGAGACAGCGCAAACATACGAATCCCGTGTGAGCGCCTTGGGAATCGAGCCTGGAAAACTCCGCCGCCCCGATGCGGAGCGCGCTGATCGAGTCGGCGAACGGCCTGCCGAACCAGCGGGTGAAGTCGGTCACCTGGGACCAGGGGACGGAGCCGGCAGATCACACCGCTGTCTCCTGTTCGCAAGCATCAATGTCTGTTTCGTTGACCCCGGCTGCCGCCATCATGCGATACCGGCCGGGCGCGACCGCGATGCCCCACCGGCATTCCGGCTATGAGCTGATCTACGTACTGAGTGGCGAGTTGGAGACCGATGACGGCACGTACCCGGCGAACAGCCTGCTCGTCATGCCGCCAGGGAGCGTGCACGCGCCGCGTAGCCCACGCGGCTGTGTCGGGCTGGTCGTGTGGGAGCAACCGGTCCGTCCAGCGTGACGACAGTGCATCACCGGACATCGTGGTGCCGCGCCACCAGCCACCGGGCTCAAGCCGTTGGTGTCTTCAGGAGCGCCGGGAGCGGAATGTCGCGGCCTTGGCGCGATTGCCGCACCAGCGCATGTCACACCAGCGTCGGGAACCGCGGCGCGAGGTGTCCGTATAGAGCCGGGTGCACTCGTCGGCGGCGCACTCCTTGACGGCATGTGCGAGCGGGCCGGTCAGCAGCTCGGCTGCCGCGCGGGACACAGTGGACAGCACGGCGTCCAGGTCGCCGTCGCGCGACGCCGATCCGTCCGCGGCCAGGTGCACTTGCACCGGCATCGCCGCTGCGGCGGCGTTGAGTAGGGCGCGGTCGGCGGCGTCGTAGGGGGCGCGATCGCGGGCCGCGCAGGCCAACCGATAGATCGCTTCGCGTAGGCGCACGGCGCACACGAGTCCGTCGGCGTCGACCGGCGGCCGCTCGTCGACGAGCCCGGCCTCGACGATCCAGCAGGCCAGGTCATCCGGCGCGGTGAGAAGGTCCCGTGCGTCGGTTCGCCGGTGCTGCACAGTACCTGCCAGATCCAAGGCCACGTTCCCGCTGACGAAGGCGAATGTCATTTTATCAGGCTAACCACATCGACAGGTTCCGCGAGAGTCTGCTAGGTTGCTAACCGTACTGGATGGTTACTTGGATATGGGTCACCGCACCGATCGCGGGGCCGGGCGGTCCGGTGTTGACGCCTGTCCGGGTTTGTCGCGTCCGGCTGTGTTGATGATGGTTAGAGGATGACGGGAGTCCTGAGATGGCAGTCAAGGTAGGTATCAACGGTTTTGGCCGAATCGGTCGTTGCTTCCTGCGTGCCGTGCTCGACCGTCGTGTCGACGTCGAGGTCATAGCCGTCAACGACCTGACCGACGCGCGGACTCTGGCCCACCTGCTCAAGTATGACAGCACCCTGGGTCTACTGCGCGCAGAGGTGTCAGTGGATGACGACACAATTGTTGTCGACGGCCGCAAGATTGCCGTACTCGCCGAACGCAACCCCGCAAGTCTTCCCTGGGCTGAGCTCGGCGTGGACGTTGTCATCGAATCGACCGGTGTGTTCACGGACGCTGTCAAGGCGCGGGCGCATATCGAGGCCGGCGCAAAAAAGGTCGTCATCTCGGCTCCCGCCAAGAACGAGGACATTACCCTTGCGTACGGCATCAACGACGACCAGTATGACCCAGCCGCGCACAGCGTCGTCTCCAACGCGTCCTGCACCACGAACTGTCTGGCGCCGCTGGCAAAGGTGCTCGACGATTCGTTCGGTATCGAGCGCGGGTCGATGACCACCGTCCACGCCTACACACAGGACCAGAACATCCAGGACGGACCCCACCGCGACCTGCGCCGGGCCCGTGCCGCCGGGATCAACCTCGTGCCAACCACGACCGGTGCGGCGAAGGCGATCGGCCTGGTGCTGCCGCGGCTCAAAGGCAAGCTGGACGGCTACTCGCTGCGCGTGCCCGTGCCCGTCGGCTCGATCACCGACTTCACCGTGGATATATCCAGAGAAACCACGGTGGAGGAGGTTAACGCGGCATTCGCGTCGGCCGCGAACGGCTCCCTGGCCGGGATCCTGGCCTACGCCGAAGAGCCGATCGTCTCCAGCGACATCGTCGGTAATCCGGCGTCCTGCATCTTCGACGCGGGCCTCACGAAGGTCGTTGGCGGTCGACATGTGAAGATTGCAGGCTGGTACGACAACGAGTCGGGCTTCTCCAATCGTCTTGTCGACACTGCATTGTTGGTCGGCACCGGCCGCCGCGGCTGATGACAGGCCGTGCCGGGCGTACGAACGCCGCTCGCTGACCACGTCGGCAGGGGGTGACGCGCCTCTGCGCACCCCACCCTCGCCCACCAGTAGACCTGGACCCGACAATGGCACAATCAACATCAAAAACCGGAAGTCCGCTTAATGACGGGAAGTGCGACCCCTGGGGGCGGTTTCTGGCGGGCAATCTGTATCCTGAGAGTCTGCCCAGCATCAGCAGGCCGGCGGGAATGATAATGATCAGATATCCGATTATCACGCCCGTGTAGACCGGCAGCGCCGGTTCACCCCGGGTGCTGTTCAGGGTGTTCACCACACTGAAGAGCTCGCCGCCGAGTTCGCCGGAGCAGCCGTCTGCTGCGCCGGCGACGGCGCTCTTAGAAGCCGGGAAAAACCATGCGCAGCTGGTCGAGATCCACGCCGTCGACCTGCGTCGGTGGGGTGTGGTCAGGGTCAAGGCGGCCGTACACCAGGCGCAGGAACGCCTCGGCGGGCAGCGCAAGTCGCGGCAGTTGCTCGTGGCCGTCCCATCCAGCCAGCTGCACGGAGTCGTCGACGTCGAGGACGATCTCCCGCTCGGGATCGTGGGTGGTGACCCGCAGGCGGATGGACGGACCGGTCGGTTTCGCGACGAAGCCCACGAGCACGCCGAGCCCGTCGATGAGCTCACCAACGGCCACCCCGTCCACGGTCGCTGCCGGATCGAGCGCGACCGCGACATCCCAGGTGTGCACGGCATGCTCGCCGAGGCGCAGCCGCGCCATGCCGGCGGCATCGAGCTCCATCGGGCCGAACGTAACGCGCAGCTGCTGCAGCTGGTCGGTGTCCAGCGCCTCGTACGCCTCGACCAGCACCCGGTCGGCGGGTAGGGCGTCGCTGGCCTGCCGGTCGGGTGTCTTGGCGTTCCAGGTGTCCCAGATGTCGGCGAAGATGGTCGGGTCCGGGGCGGGACGGCCGGCGAGCGCGGCGTCCAGCACGAGTGCGCTGATCTGCGCGCCTGAGCCGAGGTGGGACAGCACCTGGGCGATCGTCCAGTCGGCGGCATAGGAGCGACCGCGGAGCTGGTCGGCGGTGAGGGGCTCGACGACGGCTTGCAACCGCTCGTGTGAGCGGCGGACAGCGGCGATCGCGGACTGGGCCTCTGATGGCACTTTTCCTCCGGTGGAGCCGGCTGGTCGGGGACCGACCAGGGTCGTGGGGCCGCCCGCGGACACCCCCACCCGGTGGCGGCTCCTTGGCGACGCGGACGAGCTTGGCGCGGGCGCCGGGAGGGCACTCGTGGTGTGAGCATGGTCGCATGGGTGCATACGACGATGTGTACCGGCGGAGTCTGGCCGACCCGGCGGGGATCTAGAGACAGCGCAAACATACGAATCCCGTGTGAGCACCGTGGGGATCGAGTCTGGAAAACTCGGCTGCTCCTTGGATGCGAGCATCGATGTCTGTTTTGTTCACCCCAGTCAGCCGGTCTGTGAACGCGGGACGAATGAAGAACACGGACGGGATCATTCTTGAATACATTCGGAAAGTGGTGACGATTCCCTTTCGTCCGATCTTTCTGAATGCCGTGTCGTACGCACCCGACATACGGCAGAGGCGTATGCTTGATTGCCGGACGCCACCCGAAGTTTTCGCCGAGATGCCAGCGAACCTGCTTTCACCGGTTGACACCGCCTGTTGCGGTCCGCGGTCGGGCTGGAATCCAGGTCGGATCAACACGGGCGCATCCCGACGAAGTAGGGAGTGATAAATGGTGAGTTCGCAGGACGTTGTCGACGTGATTGTCGTCGGTGGGGGTTATTCTGGACTTTCTGCCGCCTGGGCCTTGAACGGCCAGGGTCACTCGGTGACAGTGCTCGAGGCGCGGGACAGGGTTGGTGGCCGCGCATGGACCCAGCAGATACCTGGGGGCGGTTGGGTGGACAACGGCGGCCAGTGGATCGGGCCGGGTCAGACCCGGATCCTCGCGCTCGCCGAGGAGATGGGCGTGACGACGTTTCCCACGTTCCAGGACGGGCGGCATATCCTCGTCTACGACGGCGTGCGGACCGTCTACGCGGCTGAGAGCTCCGGCTCGCTGGAGATCCCGGTTCCCACGGAAGATCTCGCGGATTTCATGAATGCCGTGGCCGTGATTGACGCGCTCTCCAGGGAAGTTCCGTCCGAAGCACCGTGGGAAGCGTCGCGGGCGACGGAGTGGGACACCCAGACCGTCGCCACCTGGATGGAGCAGAACCTGAAGACGGCCGGTGCGAAATTCGCCCTTCACTCCGTGATCGTCGGGTACTTCTCGGTGGAACCGTGTGACCTGTCGTTCTTGCACCTCCTCTTTTACGTCGCGGCGGCGGGTGGGGTTGAGGAACTCGAGGCGAGCTCGCTGGTCTGGCGTTTCCTGGGCGGAGCGCAGGAGATTCCCGTCCGCCTGGCTGAACGACTCGGAGGAAAGATCAAATACGAGTCACCGGCGAGGACGATCAACCAGACGAGCGATTCGATGATCGTCGAAACGGACAACGGCCGTTATGAAGGCAGGTACGTCATCGTAGCAGCTTCGCCCGCTCTGGCCGCACGGATCCGGTACGACCCTCCGATGCCCGCCTCTCGCGACCAGTACACACAACGGATGCCGTTGGGCTCGGTGATCAAGTGTCACGCCGTGTACCCGTACGCGTTCTGGCGGGATGACAACCTCAACGGTCAGGTCGTGAGTGAGGACGACATCAATTCGATCTTCGACAACTCGCCGCCCGACGGTGTCCCCGGCATTCTGGTCGGCTTTATCGAGGGCGAGGTCGCCCGCCGCTGGCTGGACCGGTCCGAGGAGGATGTGCGGCAGAAGATGCTCGACTACTTTGTCGTGCACTTCGGCGAGCGGGCCCGCACGCCGCAGCATTTCTACTACGCCAACTGGGGCCGCGAACCCTGGTCGCGGGGCTGCTACAGCGGTGTCCCGACCCCGGGAACCTGGACGAACTACCGAGATGCTCTGCGTAGGCCCGTCGGCCGTATTCACTGGGCCGGGACGGAAACATCCACACAATGGGTCCAGTACATGGAGGGCGCCGTGCGTTCCGGACAACGCGCCGCCGCAGAGGTTCACGAGGAGCTCTCGAAATGAGTGACGTCGCCGATGCGGTCCACGATCTCATTGCGGCGTTCACGACCAGGAATGTTGATACATTCGCCCGGATCCTCGCCGACGACGTCGTCGTCGATCACGTCACGCTGGGGCGGAAAATCGAGGGGAAAGAAGCCGTCGTCGCATGGTTCACGAACATGCAGGAGATGACGGAGGCCGATCACATCGAAATCAAGCGCCTCTGCGAGGACGGGTCGACGGTCTGGGCGGAGCGCATCGACAGGCACCGCGTCGACGGCGAGTGGCACGAGATCCCCGTGATGGGCATTATCGAGATGAACGCGGGCCACCAGCTGACCCTGATGCGTGACTACTTCGACCCGGGGCTCGCTCTTTAACTCAGCGAAATCGGCCGGCGCCCTCCGCCTCGCCGGCCGCAACGACACCAGCGAAGCAACCCGCTGGGCAGGCCGCCGACCCCACAGGCCCTTCGAAGTCCTCGGACTGATCAACTGATCGTGAAACGACCGTGACTCCGGACACTTCGTGTTACGTTACTTTCGCCTTCGGTGCCGCGCGGGAAAAGTTCGCGATGTACTCCCACAGCTGTTCGCGTGTCCGGGCGAAGTTGTGCATGTGAGCCATACGCGGAACGACCACGACTGAGATGTTCGACGATGACCGGTAGGCGGACGGTTCCACCCAGGGATCGGGGATGACGTCTCGCTCTCCGCTCGCAATGAGCACGGGTACGTCAATGGCTGCCGCCTCGGCGCTGACCGCACCATCGGTCATCATGGTTATCGCACAGGGCGGCACGGTCGCGCTTCCCCACGGCGTCCGGTCGTCGCCGCGAACGACACCTGAGAAGGGGCGATAGGTGGCGAGGTCGGCTTCCATCAGCTCCGGCTGCTCGTCCGGCCAATGGAAGCAGAACCGGAACTGGTCCTCGTCCGGGCCCACGACGCCGAGAACCTGGTCGGCGATCGGATGTAGGTCGCTGCCGCGGCGCGGCAGGGGATAGGTGATTCGACTGCCGCCGGGCGCGGGGAAATTGGTGTAGATCCCGCTCCAGCCGAGAAAGGCCACGCCGTCAAAGGTGCGGTGGTTGGCCTGCTGAATGGTGAGCAGGCAGCCGCCCATCGATTGACCCATTCCCACGATCTTCGTGACGTCGATCGGCGAGACCTCCGACGCGAGCGAGCCGGCGCCAAGCCTCGCGACGACGTGCTCGACGGTGGCATGGTTGGCCATCGCGAGGTTCTCACAGGTCAGCGCCAGGGGATCGTCGGGTCTGCTGCTGTCGCCGACAAACAGGTGGTCACAGGCCACGAAGACGAAACCGGCGGCGGTGTGATATTCAGCCTGACTGTAGCCGGGAATCGCGCGGACGTCGTAATATTTACGGCCGAATCCGCCTCCCGGGAACCCGAACAATACGGTCATCGGACCGCACGGCTGATCAGGTAAGTACACGGTGGTGGCCGTCCACAGTTCTCCAGGCAGGTCCGTCCGCCCGGTCACGTCCACGTTTACGTTATACGCGCGCATCAGTCTCCGTCTGTCATCCCGGGAGATTATTTCGCCAACCCCCGGCGGGTTCCGGTTCGTTGCTGTTGACGATGAAAGTATTGGCCGGGGCGGGAGCGGTCAATTACCTATGCGTCGCACGCATCAGTCGGGGATCGCCCTTGTCGTTTGATCCGGCTCGCCACCGCGACCGGGCGTCTGCACAGTCCGTGGCCGACCCGGCTCGCCTGGTGTCAACGGCGACGGTTGCCGGTGCGCCGCTAGAGTCTGCGTGTGGATCTGAAGCTGCTCGAGCACTTCGCGGCTGTCGCCGAAGAGCTCAGCTTCACCCGCGCGGCGGCAAGGCTCCACCTCAGCCAGTCGGCGCTCAGCCGGTCCGTGCGGGCATTGGAGGACTCGCTGGGATGCAGCCTGTTCGTCCGCAACACTCGGCAGGTCACCCTGACACCGGCGGGCCAGGCTCTGCGTGCGGAGCTACCCGCGCTTGTGGACCACGTGACTGCTTCACTGGATCGGGTCCGCAGCACCGGCCGTAGCAGCACCGGCCGTAGCAGCACCGGCAGCCGCCGCCAGCTTGTGGTCGGAGCGAGTCCCAACTACTACTGCCCGGCGGCGCGCCACCTACTACAACTGTTCAGCGACCACTTTCCTGACATCGAGCTCACACTGCGCGCCATCCCCTGGTGGGGCGAGAGCAGTTCCCTGCGCAAGGGGGCCGTCGACGCGACCTTCGCGCTCTTCCCCAACATCCTTTCCGACGCCGCCGATCTCAGCTACGTGCCGCTGCAGGCTCAGCCAAGGGTGTTCTGCCTTCCAACCACCCACAAGGAGGCCCACCGGCGCTACTTGTCGCTGAACGATGTGGTGGCCGAACCGCTGGTCTACAGCGCCTACGCCCCACCGTCGGTCGCCGCGTTCTGGACCGTCTCGCCACGCCCGGACGGTTCGGAGCCAAAGGTGATTGCTCGCTGCGAGACGCCGACTGATTTTCTGCGCGAGGTAGCCGATGGCAGGGGCATCGGGATACTTCCGGCGAGTTCGGCTGCGCTTTTCCCTCATCCCGGAGTTGTCTACGCCCAGGCGGTCGACCTTCCGCCGGCCGGCGTGTGTATCGCGATGCTTCAGACCAGGGCACGGCGACCTGAACTGGTCGATCTCAGGGTGACGGCCGAGAAGGTAGCCGCAACCACCAGCTGCCGGGTGTGGCCGGATTCCTCCGTGCACCGCCTTCGGTAGTCCAGGAGAAACGGGACCGGAGCGGCCTCCACAGACGTCGATCTCTCCTGCGAGCGACTGCGGGGCTCTGGCCTGCCTCGACCAGCACGCGCTCGGTGGTGCGCTCCGAACGTCTCTCACGAGAAGGCACTCGTGGTGTGAGGATGGTCGCATGGGCGCATACGACGATGTGTACCGGCGGAGTCTGGTCGACCCGGCGGGGATCTGGGGCGCGGCCGCCGAGGCAGTCGACTGGGTGCGGGCGCCGCGGCGCATCCTGGCCGACGACGCGGCGCCGATGTACCGGTGGTTCCCGGACGCCGAACTCAACACCTGCGCGAACGCACTCGACCGGCATGTGGCGGCGGGCCGGGGCGGCGCCATCGCGTTGATCTACGACTCGCCGGTCACCGGGGTGGTGCGCCGGTTCACCTACGCCGAGCTCCTCGACGAGGTGGCGCGGGCCGCCGGGGCGCTGGCCGGCCTCGGCGTCGGCCGCGGCGACCGGGTCATCGTCTACCTGCCGATGATCCCGGAGGCGGTGGTGACGATGCTCGCCTGCGCCCGGCTCGGGGCCGTCCACTCGGTGGTGTTCGGCGGGTTCGCGCCCGCGGAGCTCGCCACCCGCGTCGACGACGCCCGCCCGACGGTCATCGTCAGCGCGTCCTGCGGGATCGAGCCCACCCGGCTCGTCCCGTACAAGCCGATGCTCGATGCGGCGCTGGAACTGGCGACCCACGCCCCGGCGCACTGTGTGATCGTGCAACGGGAACAGCAGCGCTGCGAGCTGGTTGTCGGGCGTGACCTCGAGTGGGCGCCGCTGGTCGCCGCGGCGCGGCCGACCGCTGCGGTGCCGGTCGCCGCGACCGACCCGCTCTACATCCTCTACACCTCGGGCACCACCGGTCGACCGAAGGGAATCGTCCGCGACAACGGTGGACACGCGGTGGCGATGACCTGGTCGATGCGCCACATCTTCGACATCGGCCCGGGCGACGTGATGTGGGCGGCGTCCGACATCGGCTGGGCCGTCGGCCATTCCTACACCGTCTACGCGCCGTTGCTGGCCGGCGCCGCGACGGTCCTGTACGAGGGCAAGCCGGTCGGCACCCCGGACGCCGGCGCGTTCTGGCGGGTCGTCGCCGAGCACGGGGTGGACGTGCTGTTCACCGCGCCCACCGCGATCCGGGCGATCAAGAAAGAGGATCCGGGCTGCGAGCTGCTGGCCATGCACGACACGTCCGGTCTGCGGGCGTTGTTCCTCGCCGGCGAGCGGCTGGACCCGGCCACCTTCAGCTGGGCATCCGACGCCCTCGGCGTGCCGGTCATCGACAACTGGTGGCAGACCGAGACCGGCTGGCCGATCTGCGCGAACCCGATCGGCCTGGAGCGGTTGCCGGTGAAGGCCGGCTCGCCGTCGGTGCCGATGCCCGGATACGACGTGCGGGTCCTCGACCCCGCCGGGGTGGAGGTGCCGGCCGGCACGGAGGGCGCGATCTGCATCCGACTGCCGCTGCCGCCGGGAACGTTGCCGACCCTCTGGCCGGACGACGACGAACGGTACGTGGCCTCCTACCTGTCCGCGTTCGACGGCTACTACCTGACCGGGGACGGTGGGTACGTCGATGCCGACGGCTATCTGTACGTGCTGGGCCGCACCGACGACGTCATCAACGTGGCCGGGCACCGGCTGTCCACCGGCGCGATGGAGGCGGTGCTCGCCGCCCACCCGGCGGTCGCCGAATGCGCGGTCGTCGGGGTTGCCGACTCCTTCAAGGGGCAGGTGCCGCGCGGTCTCGTCGTGGTGAAGAGCGGAGCGGAGATCACCCCGGCGGTGCTCGCCGCCGAACTGGTGGCCCTGGTCCGGTCGGAGATCGGCCCGGTCGCCGCGTTCAAGCAGGTTGACGTCGTCGCGGCGTTGCCGAAGACCCGATCCGGAAAGATCCTCCGCCGGACCATGCGCGAGATCGCCGACGGTCGGGCGCCCGGCGTGCCGTCCACCATCGAGGATGCCGCCGTGCTGGACGCCCTGCGTCCCGTCCTGCGGGCGCGGGATGGCGGTTGACCAGCTGGCTCTGATCGTGACGGAGCCGGCGGTCTGCCATGGGCAGGCGCCCATCCGGTGTGTCGGGCTGTCTGTCGTGCTCGGCTGTCTGTCGTGCTCGGGTGTCGGGTGTCGGGTGGTGAGGTTTCGTGCGTGAGTTGCTGACGGATCTGCTCGGATGGTGGGAGGTGGAAACGCCGTTCGCCCTGGCGACCGTCGTGGCGACCAGTGCGTCCGTGCCCCGGCGTCCCGGTGCGGTGATGGCCGTGAATACCGCCGGCGAGGTGCTTGGAAACGTCTCGGGTGGTTGCGTCGAAGGGGCGGTTTATGACACGGCGCGACGGGTACTCACCACGGGCGAGCCGGCCCTGGAGACCTTCGGTTTCAGTGCCGACGATGCGTTCGCGGTCGGCCTGACCTGCGGCGGCACGATCAGCGTCTTCGTGCAGCGGATCGATCCCGTGACTGCGCCGGACTTTCCGGCCGTCGCGGTGGCGGTGGCGGCGGCGGAGCCGGTCGCGGTGGCGACCGTCATCGCCGGACCGGCACGGGTGGGGGTGCGACGTGGGGTATGGCTGGACCGGGTGGCCGGCACGTTTGGCACCGAAAGCCTCGATGCGGCGGTCACCGAGGACGCGCGGGCCATGCTCGTGCAGGGGCGCTCCGGTCAGCGCCATTACGGGCCGGCGGGGGAGCGGCGCTGTGACACGCGGCGCCGGGACGAGTGGCGCTGTGACACCGTCACGGTGTTCGTCCAGTCCTTTGTGCCGCCCGCGCGGATGCTCGTTTTCGGCGCGATCGATTTTGCCCGTGCAGTCACCAGGGTGGGTGTTTTCCTCGGTTATCATGTCACTGTCTGCGATGCTCGGGGTGTGTTTGCTACCCGCAGGCGGTTTCCCGAGGCACATGAGGTCGTGGTCGAGTGGCCGCACCGCTATCTGAAACGCACTGCGGTGGACCCATCGACGGTGATTTGTGTACTCACCCACGATCCGAAGTTCGACGTGCCGTTGTTGGAGGTCGCGTTGCGGACGAGGGCCGGGTATGTCGGGGCGATGGGGAGCCGGCGCGCTCATGCCGATCGACTGACCCGGCTGCGGGACGCCGGTCTGACCGAGGTGGAGCTCGCTCGCATCCGGGCGCCGATCGGCCTTGACCTGGGGGCGCGGACCCCGGAGGAGACCGCCGTGTCGATCGCCGCTGAGATCATCCAGAATCGCCGGCGGGGTAGCGGCCAGCCGTTGTCGACAACGGCCGGTCCCATCCACCGCTGCGGAACGGGTGAACAGGGAATCTGGTGATACATCGAGGCGGGCCGTCCCCCCCAGAATGTCATCAATTGGGGCGGTATCGCCGGTTGAGTAGGAAGCACCGGTCGCTCTTTGAGTCTGTTTTGAATCTTGGATCGCCCAGACAGAAGGTCTAGAACAGCTCTGAGCGGCGCTGCCCTGCAGGTGGCTGGTCCTGCGGTGTGTCTACAGGGCAGGCGCATGCATTCGGGCTCGTCGCGTCCCGGAACGACATTCCTGGCCTGTGCTCCCTCGGTTGTCGACCGGTGCCCGGTTCCGGGAACGAATCAAGGACTTACCAATATATCACCCCAAACCGCCTGAAATCGGTTCGACAGGCATTGAGGCGAGGATGAATCGAGAGCTGACAACTCGATCTCCAGCTTTATTCGGGCAATACCGTCAACCGCGACACTGAAATATTCGTGCTGTCCGTAAATTATGTTCTTAATGCCGAGGTCTCGTTCTCCGTCGTCGTCGCTCACTTTGAATTGAACTGGAATTCCGTCGGGTGCCCCGCCGAGGCCGACGATGGCATGAAAGCTGCGGTAGCTTCGGTTTAGATAAATATTCGCAGATGCGGTTTGCCGTGAGCTTCTGTTCGTGCAGGAAAGATCGAAATACAGGCTGTGAGGGTACGCGATGCCGTCAATAAGCGCGGCGTCTGGAGGGGTTGTCAAGCGGAGACATGAGGGTTGGCAACTTTTGGTATCGACCATGCTGTCAGCCAGGTAGGCGTCTTTAGGAGTTCTGGAGACCGTAACCGATGGCTGAGGGGGGCTGGTGCCCTCGGGCGGATTTGTGCCAGGATTCCCCGGGTAACCTTTGAAAACGAAGACCGACGTCAGGATCAAACATATGGCGATCAAGATCAGAGCGAAAATTCTGGGCAGTGGAGGGCGGGGGTTTCCGCGATGATGTAAAGATATCTGATATCCCAGAAAAAATACCGCTAGAATAACAAAACCAGCGACCAGTATTGATATCTGATCCCTGGCAAATGCGAGCAGGGTGCAGATGGTAGTCAGAATTCCAAGAATTTCAAATACTAATCGTACCGGACTGTTGCCTGGCCCTGGCCCGCCCCCACCTGCCATTTAAGATCCATTCACCTGGGTTCGCCTGGTTTTCGGTGATTCTGATCTATTGAACAGCAGTGCGGACTCCCGACAGCAGACGGGTACCCCCCACACATACTCACGTGCGGCCAGGCCGGCACCTGGTAGATCATCGGAGGTGGCTACGCCTGCCGCGTAGCCGGCGGTGACGTGATGCGGTTTGACTGTGGCTGCTGTTCACGATCACCGGCACGGTTTCCGGGTAAGCCGGCATCCGCGTGTGCGATCAGGGCCGGACGGGGCAGGTTCGACCCGAGTTTCCGAACGTGTCCCGCATTGTCAATAATGATGACATGCTCATCCGCGCCCGGCAGGTTCAGACGGTCTTGCTCATGATGGCCTTCGCCTTGGAGTTGACGCTGGCCGGCTGCGGCGGTGACACCCCCAGCCCCAGCGCCGCGCCCGACGATGCCGCGGCGGCCTGCGCGGCCCTGGTCCGGACCAAGCCCGGGCTGGTCGAGCTGGGTCCCGACAAGCTTGACGACATCGAGCGGCTGCGCGCTGCGGCGTGGCTGGGCACGGTCGCGGCGCATGAGGATGACAAGAAGTACGGCAAGCTTCACCTGCAAATGAGTGCGATCTTGCAGGACACCGAGAAGGGGAACTACGCGGGCCTGCCCACGGACGCGCGGGCGGCGCTGTCGGTCTGCTCGGACCTCAACCTGCCGCACTAGCCAGATCACCTGGCGGTCCGCCGCTGAAACTCGTCCAAACCTTCTGTCCACGGAAGCGGACCGCTCCACCCACCGTCGGGAGAGCGTGTTCGCCTGCGGGTCGGGTCTGCCTACGCGCGACGGGATGGAAGGACACACCCTTTGAGCGGGCCGTGACTGCCATGCGGTATAAAGTGATTTGTCAGGTTGGGGGGGATCCGACCCGATGAGGAGCTCCGTGTCCACGACCACGGGACCGACCAACCAGATCAGCCGGCGCCATCTTCTCGGCTTCGCCGCGGCTGCAGCCGCAACCGTGCCACTGACCGCTTGTGAGCCAGGAGCGGCCATGTCGGCCACACCAACTCCAACCACGGCCACACCAGGTCCAACCACGGCCGTGCCGGCACCGAGTGCGGCAGCAGCTGCCGGCCGGCCGGCGAACGGCGCTTTCGTCCATCCCGGCATGCTGCACACCCAGGCCGATTTCGACCGCATGACCGTCAAGGTGCGCGCCGGTACCACACCGTGGAAAGCGGGCTGGGACAGACTGGTAGCCAACGGCCATTCCCAGAGCACGTGGAAGGCACGTCCGATCGCGACGGTGATACGGGGTGGGGACGGGCAGAACTACTCCCAGCTGTACAACGACATCCACGCTGCCTACCAGAACGCGCTGCGTTGGAAGATCAGCGGGGACGTCGCCCACGCCGACGCGGCGCGCGATATTCTCAACGCCTGGTCCGCGACGCTGACGATGGTCACCGGCAACGCCGACCGGTACCTCGCCGCCGGGATATACGGCTACCAGTTCGCCAACGCCGCCGAGATCATGCGGGGTTACGACGGATTCGATCTCAACCGGTTCAAGGCGATGATGCTGAACGTCTTCTACCCCTTGAACGACCGGTTCCTCCGCGAGCACAATGACGCCTGTATCACCAACTACTGGGCCAACTGGGACCTGTGCAACATGGCCTCCATCCTGGCCATCGGCATCCTCTGCGACGACCGCGCCAAGTTCGACCGGGCCATCGAATACTTCAAGAACGGCGCGGGGAACGGGGCCATCATGAAGGCCGTTCCGTTCCTGCACCCGGGCGGGCTCGGTCAGTGGCAGGAAAGCGGCCGTGACCAGGGCCATGCCACGCTTGGCCCCGCCCTGATGGGCGCATTCTGCGAAATGGCCTGGAATCAGGGTCAGGACATGTACGGATACAGCGACAGTCGCTTCCTGCGAGGCTGCGAATACGTCGCGAAGTACAACCTGGGCGAGTCCGTCCCCTTCACCACCTACACCTGGGGTACCGGCCAGAACTGTCAACAGCAGTCGCAGACCGTCGTCGCCGAAGCCGGTCGCGGACTCGACCGACCCTCCTGGGAGCTCGTCTACAACCACTACGTCAAACGCCGGGGGCTGGCGGCACCGAATGTCACTGCCTATGCCGCGAGGGTCCGGGCCGAGGGCGGTGGCGGTGATTACGGTCCCAACAGCGGAGGGTTCGACCAGTTGGGCTTTGGCACCCTGACCCACACGCTGTAGCAGATCGCCTCCACTGTTGCGGATCGGGCGCTTAGCGCAACCGGCTCTGGGTGCGCGTCTGACCAGCTGACCAGCTTCCGCCCTCGGCTTCCCCCTCGGCTTCCACCCTCAGCTGGCACCTCGGAGTCGGGAACGATGTGATTTTCGGGCCGTCATGATGACACCGGATTCACATCGTTCCCCAGAATCTTGGCTGAGCTCGTTATCTTGACCCGGATTACGAGCTGGGGGAGGACGTTGATGACCATGGTGAGTGGGCGGGGTCATGGTCGAGCGGCACGGGAGTGCTTGGCGGTCTCCAACAATGCGATGGGATCCACGGTGCCCGAATGGCCCCCCCTTGGATCGCGTAAGCGATTATATCATTGCCTATCCTAGCGGGGTCCACGTCGGCCTTCCCGCCCGCCGCGATCCCCACAACAGAGATCGCATACGACAGGTGGATGGCCTTCGAGATCGCGGAAAGTGGAGCGGGACAGTCCGCCGCACACGCACCGATCGACCCAGGGCGCCACGTCGGCGCTCATACGGCGCCCGCCGGGATAACTTCGCCCTCGTCAGGTGCGGCCGACCTTTCCCCGCCGCTCAGCACCTCGGCGAGGTACTCGGCCAGCGCCGCCACGGTTGGCCGGTTCCACAGCAGCGTCGCCGGCAGCGGGACGCGGAACAGCTTCTCCAGGCGTCGCCGGATAACCAGGGTCATCACTGAGTCCAGGCCCATCTCCAGCAGCGGTTTGCCGGTGTCCAGCTCCTGGGGAGCCAGTTTGATCTCCTCGGCGACCTGTGTGCGGACCATGTCCATGAGCTGGTCAAGCAGTTCGGCGGGTTCGAGTGCCGACCAGTCGTCGGCGGGGCCGGATCTGCCCGCGACCGTCTCCTCGACGGTGATCTCCCGCAGCAGCGGTGGTCTCGGCATGCCGGAATCCACTGTGATCATGGGTAGGACCGCGCAGTGCGTGCCGACACGCCGCTCGGCGAAATCCCAGGCGCGCAATGCCTCGAGGGGCGAGATGTCCGCAGTGCCACGGGCGTTGAGTTCAAGGTCGATCATGGTCGAGGATGTCGACATGCCCAGCCCTCGCCACGAGGTCCAGCCGAAGCTGATCGTATCGTCACCCCGGTGGGCGGCCAGTGCGTCCAGAAAGGCGTTCGCCGCGCCGGAGCTCGCCTGACCCGGCAGGCCCAGCAGGTACCCGCAGAAGGAGAACATCGCGAAGAAGTCCACGCTGCCTGGCGGGAAGAGTTCGTGCAGGACGAGCGCGCCGTGCGCTGTGGGCGCCATCACCGCGGCCAGCGAGTCCTCGTCCAGCTCGCCGAGCATCCGGTCGTCCGATATCCCGGCGGCGTGCACGATCCCGACGATGGGCGGCAGGCCGAGCGCCGCCGGGTCGAGCGCCGTCCGAATCGCCTCGGCGTCGGTGATGTCGAGGGAGAGGACCTTGACCGTGACGCCGAGGGATTCCAGCGCCCGCACCGCCTCGATCTGGGCGAGGATCCGCTCGTCCGAACAACGGTCCCACTCCGCCCTTTCCGGGAAGGGGCGCCGGCTTGCGAGGACGAGCCGATGTGCGCCGCGTCCGGCCAGGAAGCGCGCTACCTCGAGGCCGAGCGCTCCCATCCCACCGGTGACCAGATATGTGCCGTCCGGGCGGAACGTGGGCGCGGGGCGAACGATGTGGCCGGGCACAGGCATGAGGCGCGACGTTGTCGTCCGACCCTCGATGATCCGCACCGCGTCCTCGTCGGGTCGCGCGCGCAGGACCGCGAGCAGCCGCTCGGCCGATGCGGCCAGGTGGTCGCTGTCGACGATCCCGCCCCACAGCTCGGGCTGTTCCCCGGCGATGACGCGGCCGACGCCCCACATGGAGGCGCCGGTGAGCGAGCCGTCGGGCACACCGCTGGTCACCGCCCAGATTCTCGGTCGCCCGCCCATCCAGCCCGACACACGCTGGGCGACGCAGGCGAGCAGCCATGCGGAGCGCTGCGCGCTGTCAGCCTCGTTGTCGCCCTGCGGTGTCGGGCCGACCAGCACCGCTGTGTTCGCGCCTGCTCGGTCACGCAACCCGTCCAGGGCGTCGGCGTCCGCAATCTGCCAGATCGCAATCCCCGCGTCCCGCGCCGCGTCCGCGATCGCCTCGAGTGGCGTGCCGACGATGACGACCGCGTCGAGGGCGCAGGTGTCCTCTGCCACCGTCAGGGGCCGCCAGACGATCTCGTGGACGAGCCTGCTCGGACTGGCAGCGGCGCCCGGGTCGCCGTCGAGCACCGCGTAGCGCAAGCCGGTCAGGGTCGCGACCACACGGCCGTCGACAGTGGCGATGTCGACGTCCGCCGTGTCTGTGGGGCGCTCCACGCTGGTGCGGATGTATATGAGGGCCTGTGACGGTGAGTCACCGCTGAACGCCACCTGCCTGATCCCGGCGGGCATCCGGAGAGTCGGCGGCCCGCCGAAGACCACCGATGCGATGGACAGCGCAGCGTCCAACACCGACGCCCACGTCGGGGCGGCCCCGTAGCCGGAGTCCACCGCGGCGAACAGCCGTTGGCCGTCGAGCACGCGCAGCTCGGTTATGTGCCAGGGGAAGCCCATCGCCGCGACGCCGATGCCGGCGAGACGGTCGACGACGAAGTCGTTCGGTAGGACGTCCGGGCAGCTCGCACGCAACGCGGCGAGCTCAAGCGTCCGCTCGGCGACCGCACCAAGCGGATCAACGGCGGCCGTGGTGTGGGTGAGCCAGACACCGTCGCCCTCGCCCGTGCCGCCCTCGCCGGTGCCGCCGACGCCCGTGCCGCCGTCGCCCGTGCCGCCGACGCGCCGGGAGCTCAGCCGCAGCGTCGAATCCTGGCAGGAGATCTGGATCTCGCGCGGTGCGCTGACCACGACCGGAGTGCGCAGCACGATGTCGGCGAGCGCGGCCAACGAGCCGCCGTTCGAGGCGGCGGTGGCGAAGGTGTGCAGCAACACGGCCGCAGGAATGATCTCTACGGTGTGTACCGGATGGTCGCCGGGGTAGGGCCGGCAGGTCAGGTCGAGGTAGGTCTGCCAGAGCTCAAGCCGACCCGAACCGACCACGACGGTGTGGCCGCCGAGCAGGGTGTGGCGCTCGACGTCGTGAGAGCGCACGGGCCGGCTCACGGCGGAGTCGCGCCAGTAGCGCCGGTGTCGCCACGGCGTCGTGGGCAACTCGGCCAGCGGCTGCCCGCCGGACGCGCGGCGTGCTTCGACGCCCGCGCAGTGCAGTGCAGCAACGTTGGCGAGCAGCGTGCGCTGGTCGGGGGTGCCGCGCCGGAGCGAGCCGCCGACGTAGCCGTCCGCGATTCCCAGCGCGTCCAGGGTCTCGGCTACCGAATGCGCGACGATGGGGTGCGCGGAGATCTCGACAAAGGCGGTGTAGCCGTCTTCGGCCGCCGCCTGTACAGCCGCCGCGAACCGGACGGGGTTGCGCAGGTTGGCCGCCCAGTAGGCGCCGTCACGCAGCGGTTCCGCGCGCGGGTCGGCCAGCGCGGTGGTGTAGACCGGGATCGAGGCGATGTCCGGGCAGAGCCCGTTCGCCGCCGCGACCAGCCTGTCCAACAGGGGATCCATGTGCCGCGAGTGGAAGGCGACATCGGCGGCAACCCGGCGGACGACCAGCTTCTCGGCTTCCCAGGCGCGGGCTGTTGCCTCGACGGGATCGACGTCGCCTGCGATCACGGTCGACGACGGCGAAGCCGCGATCGCGGCGACGACGTCGTTGCGTTCACCGAGCCGTGCGCGCACCTCGTCGAAGGGCAGGTTGACCATGGCCATCGCGCCCTTGCCGGCCACCTCACGGAGCAGAATCGACCTACGGCAGATCAGCCGCGAGCCGTCGCTGAGGGTCAGCGCACCGGCGACCACGGCTGCGGCGATCTCACCGACCGAGTGGCCGATCACTGCGGCGGGTTCGAAGCCGTGCTCACGCCACACGTCGGCGAGCGCTACCTGCATCGCGAAGATCATCGGTTGGATGACGTCGACCGCGGAGAGTTCGTCGCCGACGAGCACTGCACGCGGAGTGAACCCGATCTCCGCCGCGAATATCTCGCCGACCCTGTCGATCGTCCGCCCGAACGCCGGTTCCGTGGCCAGCAGATCGCGCCCCATGCCCACCCACTGCGACCCGTGTCCGGAGAAAACCCACACCGGGCCCATCGCCCGCCGTTTCGCCGTCCCCAGCCGGACGCCCGCCGCCTCGTTACCGGCCGCCGCCGCACGCAGAGCGGCGACCAGCTCGGCGCGGTCGGCCGCGACGACTCCGGCACGGTGGGTGAGGTGGCTGCGCCGTTCCCGCAGGGTGTGGGCGACCGCGGCCAGTGGGGTGCCCGCGCCGTCGGTCTCGAGCCAGTCTGCGAGATTCCCGGCGGCCGCGGTCAGGCCGGCTTCGGTGGCGCCGGACACGAGGAACAGGGACGGCTGCGCGGTGTCCACCAGGGGTTCGGTCACGTTCGGGGGCGCTTGTTCAAGCACCACGTGCGCGATCGTGCCGCCGTAGCCGTAGCCGGAGACCCCGGCACGGCGTGGGTGCTCGGTGACGGGCCACGGCCGGGTCGTCGTGACCACCTCGAGCCCGGCGGTGTCCCAGGGGATGGCCGGGTTGGGCTCGCTGATGTTGAGGCTCGCCGGTATTTCGGCATGCCCCAGCGCCAACACGGCCTTGATGACTCCGGCGACACCGGAGCCGGCCTCCAGGTGACCGATGTTCGATTTCACCGAGCCGATGAGGCATGGCTGCCGGGCGGGCCGGCCTCGCCCGAGCACGGCGGCCATCGCGGCGGCCTCGATCGGGTCACCGGCGCGGGTACCCGTGCCATGCGCCTCCACGTAGTCGACCGTCGCCGGCTCCACGCCGGCCATGCGGTAGGCACGGCGCAGCAGATGGATCTGTGCCTCCCCGCTGGGGGCCATGATGCCGTTGGTGTGGCCGTCCTGGTTGACCGCGCTGCCGCGGATCACCGCGAGCACCTGGTCTCCGTCACGTTGGGCGTCGGCGAGCCGTTTCAGGACGATCACCGCGGCGCCCTCCCCGCGGCCGTAGCCGTTCGCTGCGGCGTCGAAGGACTTGCAGCGGCCGTCCGGCGAGATCGCGCCTGCCGCGTCGAGGACCATGGTCAGGCCGGGACCGGCCATGATGTGCACGCCGCCGACCAGCGCGACCGGAGTCTCACCGAGGGCCAGCGACTGACAGGCGAGGTGGATGGCGACCAGCGACGCCGAGCAGGCCGTGTCCACGGCGAGGCTGGGACCGCGCAGATCGAGAGCGTGGGAGATACGGTTGGCGACGGCGCACATGGAGGCCCCGATGCCGGTCCAGGCCTCGATGCGGGGCAGGTCCTCGAGCAGGCGGCGACCGTAGTCGTCCGAGCCGACGCCGACGAACACCCCGGCGTCGCCACCGGCGAGGCTCGCCGGCGGGATACCCGCGTGCTCGAGCGCCTCCCAGGTGACCTCCAGCAGGATGCGCTGCTGAGGGTCCATCAGCTCGGCTTCGCGCGGCATGATTCCGAAAAATTCGGCGTCGAATCCCTCGATGTCGTCGAGGAAGCCACCGAAGCGCGTGGTCTTACGCAGCGCCGCGGCGTTCTCCTGGCTGGCTTCGGCGTAGGACGCCCACCGCTGTGGCGGGACCTCGGAGATCGCATCCTCGCCCCGTGCGAGCAGCCGCCAGAATTTCTGGGGTGTGTCGGCGCCGCCCGCGAAGCGGCAACCCATGCCAATGATCGCAATGGATTCTGTCACGTCAGCCATAGGATCGGTTCCTTCGAACATGGACGGTGAAGAACGGAACGAATACCTTAAAGGCGAAACTGCTCTCGGCCTGCTCGAAATGCTCGATCGCCGGCTCGACCACACAGGCTATGTCGCCACTTTCGACGCCGACGCCGACGCCGACGCCGACGCCGAGTAGTTGATCGACCGGCATTTTACTGACGGCTGGGGAAACCCAATCAAAGGCGCCAGTTCAATCTACGGGGATCTCGCGAGGAGTGCTGTTCGGGGAAATGAGGACGCGTACCAGCTCGGTTCTGATTACGGCTTGCGGCTTGCGGCTTGCGGCAGCGGCGCCGGTGTTCCCGAGGTTTCTGTACCCGCCGTTCCACCTGCGGTCAGCACGGTTAAGAGTCTGTTTTGAATCTTGGGCTCGCCCGGACAGAGGATTCAAACCAGGCTCTTAACGATGTGAATCTGATGCTCCTGCCACAACACCAGATTTACATCGTTCCCAAAGAGCGCCCGGCAATAGTCCCGCGACGCCGCGCCCCCTGTCGCCGGTCGCTCTAAGGCCAATTCAATCAAGTCGTAGCTGTGTAAGTAGTCAGCAGGGTCGACAGAAGATTCAAAACAGGCACTCAGACCCCCCAAGTCGTCGGCTCGGTGCCACGTTGTGCATCGCATGGCTGACGATAGAGGAAGGTCCTGCCTGGAAGCAACTGTCCTGTTTCGGACTGCGACGGCCACCAAATGTGGTAATCGATCACTACAACAGCCGCCGGCCCCACCGATCACTGCAGCAGCAGGTGCCGCCCAGCACCAGCACTGGCCTGCTGTCCGAACCCGGCACGCCGATCAACGATCAACAATCGTGATCGTCTCGACGGGATCATTCGCGACTACCGGCAGGCTGGAGAACCTCGGCAGCCAGACCCAACCGCAGCGTTTCGGGAGAAGTCGTCCGAGGTGCTGGAGAAAAATGCTACCATAAGTACATATTAATGTTCTTATTGATCTTTTGATCCAAAGATTGGGTGAACGATGAGGCACCCCCTCTCCCGGAGAAGGTCCATGCGGCGATATCCTCGCGCACCCCTCGGCATCATCCTGGCTGTCCTGGCCTTCACGGGCTGCGCATCGTCAACCGTTGGCGCCGAGGACGGGCGATCGTCGAAGGACCCGGTCACCGTGGTGGCGGCCGCCTACGACAAGACCCTGGAAGCGACGACGATGCGCTTTTCGATCAGCCAGCGGCTGACGGTGCCCGTCGAGGGCAGGACCGAGACCATCGAGGCGACCGGCGAAGGGGTGACGACCCTCGACGGCCGTACGATGCGCCTTAAGGGAAACGTCACCCAAGCCGGCGACTATGAGGGCATGGTTCTCGACGGGATCGAGTACATTCGGTACGCGGATCAGGAAAAACTCTCCCTCCCTCCCGGCAAGACCTGGATTCGTTTCGACCTGAGCGCCCTGCTCGGCATGGGGGTCAATGATTTCACCGGACCGTCCGGGAGCGACCCGCGCCAGGGCCTTTCCTTCCTCCACGGTGTCGTTGGGGAACCCCGTGTAGTAGGTGAAGAAGACATTCGCGGAGTCCGCGCCACCCGGTACGCACTGGTCGTCGATCCGGAAAAAGCCGCCGCTGAGCGGCCGTCCGCAGCGGCCAAGATGCTGTCCGCTTCGATCGCCACCAAAACATTCCCGGCGGACGTCTGGATCGACTCCGAGGGTCGGATAATCCAAATGGCATACTCGATAACGATAAAAAACATGACCGGAAACGTCGCCGGCTCGTCCATGACGGTGGGCAACACCGTCGGATTCTTCGACTACGGGGTGCCGCTCGGTGACATAACTCCTCCACCGGCAGATCAGGTGGAAGATCTCACCGATAAGATCCGGAACAGCAGTCGGCAAGGCGGCGGGTCAGCTGCCGGCTGAGGCCGTTTCCACTGCCGCGCACCGGTCGATACAGCGACGTTCCCATCGATGTGCTGTCTCTGTGCGTGATTCCCCGTAGGTCGTCGCCGGGGGAGAGAACGGCACGGCCGGTACCGCGGGGGTATGGACTTTCTGTATCGTGATGATCTAGATGCTGTACTGGATGGTACGGTAGCGGGCGGGTCTTCTTGGCGCCTGTCGAGGTGGTTTCATCTCGCCGGTGGTTACCGGAAGATCCTCCTCCGTCGACTTATCGCCTGGCGTCGTAGTGCTGACGCCAGGCGGTGCAGTTGGTGAGGTAGGCGGATAGCTGCTGCCGGGCGAAGATCTCCGGGTCCCATGTGACGGGCTCGACCGTGGCGGGGTCCTCAGCGGCGTAGGTCCACGCATTCTTGCCGTTGGCAAAGGTGATCCGGGCGAGGATGTAGAAGTCGGCTTCGAAGGTGTCGACGGTTTGCCATTCCTCGGCGGTGAGGTCGTCGAGTAGATGCCCGGAAGCGGTCGCTTCGGGTTCGGCGATGAGCGCGGGGTAAACGCGTCCGGGTAGGGCAGCGGCACGCCATCCGTGCACGGTGGCCGGTGTGCGGTGGGGGTCGCGGTCGATGAGGATGCGGACGACGTCATCGAAGAGCAGGCTTCCGTAGACGAACAGGGGCGCCGGGTCCGTCGCCAGGGCGGCCAGCCGGCCAGAGGTGGGCACGCTCGGTTGGGGTGAGTAGGCGTTGGTAGGCGGCATGGAAGACCTTTCCCGCGGTGGCGGTGTCGCGGCGGTGTCGGCGAGGGCGACGCCGGGGCGCTACCGAAATGCTGCGGTTCATCCACCGGCGTCCGTGGGTGGCCACGTTCGTCCGCCACCCTGGCTCTCAGTCGGTGGCCTTGGGATGGCCGGTACCGGCGTAGATCACCTACACGGTCCGGTTCGACTCGTCGATCAGATACCAGATGCGTCCGCCGCCGGTGGGCGGCACAGCGGCGCGGTCTCCTCGCTTCGGGCTCATTCCGCTTCGACGGCGGCCGGCCGGGGGACAGGCCCGAGATCGCCGTCCGGTTCCCGAGTCAGCATCGTGTACAGGGCGGGGTCGGCGTGGATCTCGGCGCTGTGTCGCCACTGGGCGAGCAGGACGGCGATGGGAGCCAGTGTGTTCAGCGTCATCGCGCCGCGGGCTGTTTCGATCAACTCGGTGAAGAAGGCGTCGAGGTCCTCCGCTGGCAGGAACGTCGTCCAGGGCAGGGCGTCGGGCAACGCCTGCCGTAGGACGGCGGTGTTCCCCGTGCGGACCAGGCCGGCGAGCATGCGGATGGCGAAGTCGACCACGGTGGAGTCCTGTTCCAGCTGGTCCACCCGCATCAGCGCGAGGTCCGTCGCGTCGCGACGGCGCAGCCGTAGCGCTCGTACCTCGTCGAGCCGCCGGGTGGTTGCCGCTGGGTGGGTTAAAGCCTTCGGTGGACGTCTGGAGATCGTCGCGGGTTGATCGACGGCTCGTAGGCAGTCAACATCGATCCGCGTGATCGAAGATCCATCAGACACGCCCTAGGGCTGATCCGGCGTCAGGTAGCCGAGCTGATGGGCGTCTCATCATGCAACTGGCTCGGCGAGGTCGAGGTAAGGCAGGACCTCCGTCTCGAAGAGCTGCAGACTGGCCCACGCCTTCTTCGGATCGGTGCCGCCGAAGAGAGGACGGAGGATCAGGTGACCATCCAGGCCGAGCTCTCGGGCGATGGCGATGCAGCGTTCGGGCGTGACGATCTGGTAGGCGCCGCCTGCGCGTAGCTCGTCTACGGATCCGATCGGCGGATACCACTCGCTGGATCCCATTGCTGATTCGGCGATCCACCGGGCGTAGCTGTTTGCGGCGTGCAGGAGATTCGGGCCGACGTCGGCCCAGCCGGCGTCGGGATCCGGGCACACGTAGAGGAACGTCGGGCCGCGCGGAATCCACGGGCCGGGGTCGCGTCCCAGCTTCAGGCATTCGTCCCGGTAGAAGTCCCAGGCGCGGGGTTCGGCGGGATCGAAGCCGTCTGCGAGGTGGGCGGCTCGCCGTGCGGGCGCTTCGGCTCCCCCACCCATGATGATCGGCGGATGCGGCCGCTGGGCGGGGGTTGGTGTCACCGTCACCGTGCGTCCGCGGAATTCGAACGGCTGACCCGTCCACGCCAGTTTGCAGACCTCGATGGCTTCGATGACCCGGCTGCGCCGTTCGTGGAGACCGACGTCGAACATGTCGAACTCCGGCGTTCGGTAGCCCGCGGCGAACACCGGGCTCATCCGGCCGCTGCTGAGCAGGTCGACGACCGCGAGGTCTTCGGCGAGGCGGAGCGGGTGGTAGAGCGGAGCGAGCAGGATGGGGCGGAACCGCATCCGTGCGGTGCGGCCGGCGGCGGCGGCCGAGGCGATCAGCGGTGACGGCAGGTAGCCGTCCTCGGCGCCGTGGTGCTCGCCGAAGTACACCAGATCGAAGCCGAGTCGGTCGGCCCACTCGCAGATGTCGAGCATGGTTGCGGCGAGATCGGCCGGACTGGCGGTGGCGAAATCCGGGCGCCGAAGGTCGAACGACAGGCGTAAACGGGGCACGGCTGGTCTTCTCCTTGTAAGAGCGCCCGGCAATAGGGGCGTGGATCACGGAGCGGCGCTGGGGTGCGTAGATCGCGAGGCGGCGGAGGGCGCGGCGGCCTAGGGCGCGGCGGCCTGGCCGACTACCAGGGGCAGGGTCGTCATGCGGACTGCGACCGACACCTCGTGGGTGAGGCCGCACAGGTCGCCGAGGTGGTAGTCGGGGATGCGGCGGTGCCATTCCTCGACGAGCACGCGCAGTTCCATCCGGGCCAGGTGTGCACCAGCGCACCGGTGCGGTCCCAGGCCGAAGGCGAGGTGACGGTTCGGCAGCCGATCCGGATCCATCTTCTCCGGAGACGGGAACAGGTCGGGGTCTGCGCTTGCCGCCGACAACAACAGGAGGAGTCGGTCGCCGTCCTTCCACGTGATCCCGTGGAAATCGACGTCGCCTTGAACGGTCCGGGAGACCAGCGGGATCGCCGGGAAGCACCGCAGGGCCTCCTCGACCAGTCCGCCGACCACCTGCGGGGTGTCGTTGACGCGCCGGCGCAGGGCCTGGTTCTCGGCGAGCAGTTTGAACAGAAACGCCATGGTGGACGCGGTCGTACCGAGGGACGTGCCGAGCAGGGTGTAACAGAGCTGAACGATTTCCTCGTCGGTGAGGGGTCGGCCGTCGAGCTGCTGGGACAACAGGTAGGTGGGGACGTCGTCGGCGGGCCGGCGCCGCCGGTCGGCGAGCACCTCTTCGAACATGCCACGCACCTTCGCGACCGCCGCGGCGAGCTGCACGCCACCGGGGTCGTTGCTGGCGTTGAGCTTCGCCGGCAGCAGCCGGGTGGCAACGATTTCGTCGGCGCCCGCGAGCGGAAGTCCCATGTGCTCGAGGAAGACCTCGGCCGGGATGCGCAACGCGACGTCGGCCATGAAGTCGCAGCCGCCTCGTGCGGCGACCTCGTCCGCGATCGTCGCGACCGATGCCCGGGCTCGTGGCTCGAGCCTTTTCACGGCCGCGGGCGACAGCAGCGGCGTGATCAGCTTCCGGACCTTGGTGTGCTCGGGTGGATCCAGGTTCGCCGGCATGTGGAACACCGGAGGCGGGTCCCGGTAGAAGGTGAACGTCTCGCAGTTGGAGTAGCGCTGCGGATCCTGGCTGATCTCCTTGTACAGGTCGTAGCGCGTGATGACCCAGAAGCCGCGCGCCGCGGTGCTGTAGAAGACGTCGCCGAGTTGCTGCGCCGCCAGGATCGTGCCGAGCGGGTCCTCCTTGAACGCCGGATCGCATTCCGGGTCGAAGTTCGTGACGGGCACGCCGGCGTCGCGGGCCCGCGCCTCGGCGTCGGCGCCGGCGTCGGCGTCGGCTAACGTCACAGGTCCATCGTTCATCGGTTCTCCTGAAAGACGGGCGCGGTAACGGTCGGCAGCCGGCCTTCGCCAAGCGCTTGCGCGTGGGTGAGGAGCGTCGCGGTGTCCGCCGGGTCGGTGAAGACGCAAAAACAATGTTTGTCGAGGGCTTGCCGCAGGATGTCGTCCGCCATCGTCCGCGGGTCCGACCCGTAACGCTCGAGGAAGGCGCGGCTCGCGTGCAGAACCTCCGCGGAGACCTGGGCGCTGCCGTAGTCGGCTGGGCGGTTGCGGACCGCGTCCGCCATGCCCGAACGGATGGCGCCCGGCAGCACAACCGACACGCGTACGTCGGAGCCGACTTCGAGGAGGTCATGCTGCACCGTCTCGGCGAGCGCGAGCACGGCGTGCTTGCTGGACACGTAGGGCGCTAATGCCGGAAGCGTCGCGACGGCGCTGTTCGACGCGGTGATGAGGACATGGCCCGCGCCTTCTTTCAGCAGAATCGGTACGAAGCTGCGGATTCCGTGGACGACACCGAACACGTTGACGTCGTAGATCCAGCGCCAGTCGTCGACCGAGAGCTCCCAGGCACGGCCCCGCAGATTTACTCCGGCGTTCAGGCACACGATGTCGACGCGGCCGAACCGGTCGAGGGTCCGGCTGGCGAGGGCGGCGACCTCGTCGTCCTTGGTGACGTCGGTGCGAACGGCGAGCACCTCCGCGCCGTCGACCTGCAGGCGCTGCTGCGCCTGCGCGAGCGCGTCCCCGTTGATGTCGGCGATCACGACGCTCATCCCTCGGGCCACGAGGCCGGCGGCCAGTCCGAGCCCGAGACCGCTCGCCGCGCCGGTGACGACGGCGACACTCGTTTCGCCCACGATGCCCCCAGTCCGTGATGACTAGTTGTACGTCTAACAAGTAACATGGAGGCATGGTGACGTCAACCACCCAACGGTCGCGACGCACGCAGGCACAACGTCGCGACGCCGCCCGCATCGCCATCCTCGAGACCGCGATCCACCTGCTCGCCGACGGCGGCTACGGGAACATGACGCTTGCCGATCTAGGTGAGCGCGCCGGCTACAGCCGGAGTCTGGCCACGCACTACTTCGGCTCCAAGCCGAAGCTGCTTGCGGCGATCATCGACCACGTGCTCAGGGAGAGTCCGCCAGCGGCGCTGGATGACAACGTCCGCGGGGCCGAGCGCATCGAGGCTGAGATCATCGGGCTGTTCGACGGCCTGACCGCCAACCCGTCGGCGGCCCGCGCCTACATCGTCATCGCCCACGAGGCGGCCACCTCCCTGCGGGAACTCCTGCCGGTGATCCACCAGCAGAACATCGCGTTCCGGGGGCGTATCGAGTCCGCACTCAGCGAGGGCATCGAGCTCGAAACGATCCGGGCGGGCCTTGACCCGGCATCGGTGAGCATCGCGGTGATGGCCATGATCCGAGGCATTACGTGGGAATGGTTCACCGACATCACCCTCGATCTGGCGGCATGCAAGCAGGCGATCCTCGACCAGGCCCGTGTGTTGTGCACAGCCACCAGCGGCTGAGCACCGGGGCGGGAGCTGAGCTGCGCTCAGCAGGCGTCCCGCCACCGGACGGACCGCCTCCACGGATCGGACCGCCTCCACGGATCGGTCCGCCTCGTGACCTTCTCAGCAGTGACCCATCCAGCGGAGGTACCCGATGACGACTCCGGCGTTCGACTCGTTGTTCGACATCCGTGACCGTGTGGTGGTCGTGACCGGCGCCAGCAGCGGCATCGGTCGGATGCTTGCGCACGGCCTGACGGCGGTGGGCGCGAAGGTGGTGCTCGCCGCGCGCCGCGAGAACCGGCTGCGCGACCTCGTCGCCGAGATTGCCAAGGAGATCGGCGAGGACGGGAGAGCCGTCCCGGTCGCCTGCGACATCTCCGACGATGCCGGCCGCGCCCGGCTGGTGGACCAGGCCGTCCGGGAATTCGGTGGGATCGACGGGCTGGTCAACAACGCCGGCATCAGCGGGAGCGGCTTGCCTGCCACCCGGCAGAGCACCGAGGAGTTTCGGGAGGTGCTGGAGGTCGACCTCGTCGCGCCGTTCGACCTGGCCAAACGGTGCCTGGTGTCGATGCGGGAGCGAGGCGGTGGCTCGATTGTCAACGTCACGTCCACCGCGGCGGTCACGACCACCGGAACGGGTATCCCCCAGGCTGCCTACTGCGCCGCCAAGGCCGGGCTCGCGCATCTGACCCGCGAGCTGGCCGTGCAGTGGGGCCGCTACCTCGTCCGGGTGAACGCCTTCGCCCCCGGCTTCTTCGCCACCGAGATGACGGAACTGATGACGGACGCCGACGGGATGCCGCCGGACTGGCTCACCGTCCGCCAGGCGATCAAGGGGTCGGCAGGTGCGGCGGACGCGCTCGGAACAGTGCAGTTCCTGCTCTCCGACGCCTCCCGTTTCGTGACTGGTCAGCACATCGTGGTTGACGGCGGCCAGACGATCACCTGAGCTCGAAACGCCCCTGCTCGCCGCCCGCCGCCACCGACAGACAGCCCTGTCGGTGGCACGCTGACATCGACGGCAGTCCGACAATCCGGACTGCACCGGATGAGACACCCCACAGGAGGGCCGGGTATGACCGACGCCCGTCGTCACGGACCGCGACGTATCCCGCCGCCAGCGGGCATGACCGACGTCGAGCGCTTACTGGCGTACCAGGAGATCGGGCAGCTTGCCGCCCGCTACGCCCTCGCGGTCGGCTCCTGCGACACCGAGGCGCTGGTCGAGCTGTTCGTCCCGGACGTCAAGGTAGGAAGGAGCGTCCGGGGCCGGGACGCGCTGCGGGCATCCTTCGACCTGCATCTGAGGGCCGCGCCCGTCGCCATCCTCACGGTCGGCCAGCACGTCATCAACCTGCTTGAGCCGGAGCGCGCCGCGGGAACGGTCTACTGCATCGCCGAACTGGGGGACGAACGGAGCTGGCTACGCCAGGCCATCGCCTACGAGGACGACTACGAGCGGCGGGACGGCGAATGGTACTTCACGCGTCGTGACCACCGGCTCTTCTACGGTCTGCACCTCGACGAGCGGCCGCTCCTGCAGGAACCCGCGAGCTGGCCGGCGAGCGCCACCGGTCGCGGCGACATTCCGCAGGCGTGGCCCACCTGGCAGGACTACTGGCACAAGCCAGCGGACTGACGAGCCGCGACAGGGACGGCACGGAGCATGGACGACATCCTTCAGTCGGTCCTGGTCGGCACCGTGGCGCCAGCTCCCCCCACGCCTTCGCTCGTCGTGGTGTTCCGGCCCCGACCATCTGACCGTCGGAGCACGCTGAGTGCGACCCCGATGGCGGTGAGACCCCCTCCAAAGATGATTAAAAACAATGGAACGACTTTTTTGACCAGGTTGATCTGGTTACCCAGGTCCGTCGCGTAGCTTGCGAGATCGGCGACCGATGGTGGGGTCTGCGAGTAGTCGATGTTGAAGATTCGCGTCGTCGGTGGAGTGCGGACCAGGCGGGCGAGCGTTGCCTCTGCCCCGGTGACGGTCGTATTGCTGGCATATTCAGGCTTCGCGAGGATGGTCTGGATCCGGCCGATGCCGGCAAGGTCGGGCTGCGCGTAGATCGTCTGGTTGATGCGGTCGAGCGAGACGATCGCGCCGGTCCGTGGTTCGACAAGGAGCCGAGTGTCCACGTCGAGCAGGTAGTTCAGCGCGATCGGCTGGCTGATGACCGAAACGATCTCGGCCTGGTCGGCTGCGGACAGTTGAGGGAGTACCTGCGTCGCGAATTGCTGCGGGTCCAGGCCCTGCGCCTTGAGTTGGGGGCTGAGCTGCTGAAGCGTGAGTTGCCTGGGAATGCCCTGCGACTTCAGTTGATCGATGTAGTAGCCCTGTACCGGCGCTTTCTCCAGGCGTCCGTGCATCGGCCGTAACGTCAACCCGGCCCGCTCCACGCTCGGCCCGTCCTGCCGGAACGGGTAAGGTGCCCCCACTTCGTTCTTCCAGATCGAGTACGGCCCATCGCCGGCATCGAACGGCAGATTGATCGAGTAGTTCGGAGAGCGGTCGATCTTGTTCTGTGCCGTGTAGGCGTAGGCGCGCTCATCCGCCAGATTTTTCAGCGAGCTGCGGTCGATGACATAGCGCTGCAGGAAGTTCTGCTCCGGCAGAGGTCCGATTTTTTCGACGTCGTCCTCCTGAACCACGACCTTCGATGTCGACGACTCGACGACATGGACTCGACGCTTGATGTCGAGCGGGAATGGCGTCGGGCTAGGTTGCGGCGCCGCTGTTGCCGGATCGGCGTAGAGCGTGAGCGTGCCGGTCGCGTACACGGTCTTGTCCAGGTCATCGGGGTACTTCACAAGCTGGCCGGGGGCGACAAACCGCCAGGCGCCTGCGATCACGAGGAGAAGCATCCCGATCGTGACGAGTAATTTCGAGATACGACGCACGCTGGGAGCCTCCGCTGCGTGGGAATTGAGAGTTGCTGCGCGACTGCGGGTATGGCCGCAGCGACCGAGCGCTTACATCGCCGACCGCGACGTTCCAGCAGCAGCCGGGCGCCTGGTCTAACGTGCGCACGTCGGACCCGCAGGTTGGCATCACCGAGACGCTGTAGCGCCATGGCCACGGCCGTGGCTTCGCGCTCCCGCCAGCGGGTGTTCGTGGCGTGTGCTCACAACCGTGTCTCGACATCAGCACCCTCGGCCGCCGACTGAGGGTGCTGATCATACCACGGCAGGCAAGGTACTCGTGGAGTGATCCCGCTTCATCGTCGTCGGTAGCGATCAGCGCGTCGACATCGACCGCACCCCCTCCTCGGCAAGCGCCTGCGCAGGATGTCGGCCCGCGGGCCGGGCGAACCCGAGTGTTCTCGCAGGTATGAACCATAAGCCGGTTCAATACCGGCCCGCTCGTCGCGGTTGCGAACTATGACGACAAGGACCACGGCCGTTGTGTCGAACTGATGACCGACGCAGCACGGTCACGGCGGCCGTCGCTGGTTCCGGCCCCGGTCATAGCCGAGGTCTTCTATGTGCTGGAACGGGAGTGTGCCGACTCGGCTTATCGGCGTTGCCCTGGTCTGCGGAAGCGTCAGGGGACAGCGGCATCAAGGGCTTTGGCACCAGCTTCATTGTTCTCCGCTGGCCGGATGGCTCACCGGTGGTAGATGTCGCGGCGGTGGCCTATGTCGACGACGGTCACGGTTCGCGATATGTCGTCGATGCGGTAGATGATCAGATAGGTGCCGCGACGGGCGCTGAATCGGTCATCCAGCGGCGGCATCAGCCGCTTTCCCACCCGATAGGGTGCCTGAAGTAGCGGGCCGGTGATGAATTCGTACGCGGCTGCGGCGACTACCTCGGGGAGACGTTCGGTAGGCGCACGGCGCACCGTCGGAGTGGTGCGTAATGTGTGGGGTTGCGATACCCGGTGTGCTTCTTCGCTCACGCCGTGCGACGTCGGCGCCGCATAGTCTCGGCCAGCCCTTCCTCGGAGACGACATCCCCGCGGGCGAGTTCGGCGTCGGAGTCCGCGAGTCTGCGCATCGTCGCCGGATCGCTGAGGATGGCGAGCGTCTCCTCCAGCTGCTCCAGGTCCTCCACCGCGAGCAGCACGGCGGACGCGCGACCGTGTACGGTGACGGTCACCCGCTCATGGTGATCATTAACTCGACCTACAAGCTCGGACAGATGGGCCTTGACCTCTCCCAGCGGGAGCGTCGTCATGGTCATAAGTATGACCAAAACGATGGCTGGTGTCGACCTACTCAACCGTCTGTCATGAGCGGATCAGGTTCTGATCGTGCAGTCGGGCGGGTTGCCGGACCGTCTACAGCTGATTGGCGACGCTCCGTTACGCAGATGCTCAAGTTCGTGACAAGTATCGGGCCGCAGTACTCATTGCAGTACTCATTGCAGTACTGGAGATCTTCAAAAGCCCAGAGCCCCGCGTCCTGTGATCGACTGTGGGGCTCTGAGGTGCCTCAACCAGCGTGCGCTCGGAGGGACTCGAACCCCCAACCTCTTGATCCGTAGTTTGCTCTGGATCATCCGTGGACGTCCGCGGGGTTCGCCGGGTCCGGTGACCTGGGCTCGGATGTCCGTGCATGTTCGCTGGAGTCCGTGGCTGTCCGCGGGCTCGCCTGTCCGTGTGGCTGTCAGTCATGCCACCATCGGCGGAACCTGCCGGGAGCACGACGCCGCATGTTTAGGTCGAGCTATAGTCGACCTGTGTCGGTGGAGCCACCTCATCGGTGGACAATCAAGGCCACACCCGAACTGCGGGAGTGGCTGCGCTCGCTGCGCCAGACAGACCTGGACACCTATCGGTCGGTCAATGCGGCGATCGACATGCTCGCCGAGATCGGGCCTGGGCTCGGGCGTCCGCTCGTCGACACGCTGCAAGGATCGACGATCAAGAATCTCAAGGAGCTGCGGCCGAGGTCGGGCCGCGACATCGCGATCCGGGTGATCTTCGTTTTCGATCCCTGGTCACAGGCGGTGTTGCTGGTCGCCGGCAACAAGGCCGGTGACTGGTCACGGTGGTACACGACTGCGATCCCCATAGCAGAGGTCGCATACGACAGGTGGCTGGCCTTTGAGAGAAAGCGGCGGGAGGGCTCGTGACCGAGTTCCATGACTGGGATGACATTCGTGCCGAGCTGCACGACGGCGACGATGAGGCGCTCGTCGCCGAGCGGGCGCGCACGGAGTCCTGGATCAGCGCCTTCCACCTTGGCGAGGAGCGCAAGCGGCTGGGGCTGACCCAGCGTCAGGTAGCCGAGCTGATGGGCGTCTCACCGGGGCGGGTAAGCCAGATCGAGAACGGTGACCTCGACGTCAACGAGGTCGCGACGCTGAGCCGGTACGCCCGGGCGCTGGGTGCCCGCATGCGGATCATTTTCGACTACGGTAACGACCTTCGCCAGATCGCCTGAGGCGCTGCCGGCACAGGTCACCGCCCGCCCGTCCGTCCGTCCGTGTCTGGTTGGCTGCGGAGCAGCCGGGAGCGTTGGGAGAGGCGGGTCGAGAGGAGCGGATGAACGCTATGACCTTCACCTTGCCGAGATCGAGATCGAGAGGAGGGACTACCGATGACAACGATGCGATGGGACGACGTCAAACGCCAGGCCGAGCAGACACGTGTCGCCGCCGGCTATCCGGTACGGACCAATGCCGACCGCGAGGCCGGGCAGCGCCGCCTCGACGACGAGATCCACGCCTACCGGCTGGCCGAGGTCCGACGCAGCCGTGCTCTGACTCAACGTGAGGTCGCCGAAACCATGGGTGTATCCGGCCCCCGCATCTCCGACGTGGAACGCGGAAAGCTGGACGTGGTGTCGGTGTCAGTCCTGCGCGCCTACGTCGAGGCACTTGGCGGACGGTTGAAGGTCACGGCCGAGTTCGACGACTCGAGCTACATCGTCGCCTGACATCGACAGCCGTCACCGAACAAAGCGGCAGCCCGTAACAAACCGCAACGAAGCTGCCCGCTGCTCAGCAAGCATGTGGAGTGTGGGTGCGCCGCCAGGGACTTGAACCCCGAACCCGCAGATTAAGAGGAAAGAGCGGATTGTCCATCAATGTCCGTGGACGTCCGTCCCCGTTGCAGTACAACTGCAGTACGGCACCGCTCCGGGTGCCAGCGACGGAAGGTAAGGATCGTCCCGGCCGGCATCCGGGTGGCCCGCATGACATCCCGTAGGCCGTAATCGTGACGCCCTTCGCAGTCGACGGGGATCTCGTCGTCTCCAGGCCACATGATGATCCAGACGCTGTGCTGCGTGCTACGGTGGGCTGAGGGGTCTTCTTCACGCCTGTCGAGGTGGTTGACAATAGTGCATCTCGCCGGAAGTTGCCGGAAGATCCTCCCCCGTGCCCGGGGGACGGGACGCAGGGGGAGGCCAGGATGAACTACGAGGTGCCGGCCGCCCTGGTTGGCGTTGATCTTGTCGATCTTTCGCCTGCTTCGCAGGCAGCACTCGACGATGCATTGGCGGAAGCCGACGCCGGTCATACCGAGTTGTACGACAGCGTCGAGGACTTCGACGCCGACTTGCGGGCTGCCGTCGTTGGCGACCTGATCGAGTATCCTCGCACGGCCTGACCGTTACTTCCGCTCCGTGAGCAGGCGGGTACTGTGCCGGTTGTGCCCACGTTCGAGCGGACCATACGGTTCCTGGACATGTACCGCCGGTTGACCCCTGCCCAGCGTGAGCGGTTCCTGCGTGCACGGGACATGTTCCTCGCTGATCTCCGTGCAGGGGTGGATTCCGCAAGGGGCTGCGGGTCAAGGGTGTGCGGACCCGACCGGGGGTGTATGAGATGACATGGGCACCCGACGGTCGCGCCACGTTCGCCTACGGACCGTCCAAAAGGGCGGATGAGCCGCACATCATCTGGCTGGAAGTCGGCACTCACGACATCTTTTGATGTCGTCGGCGGCCGGTAACCGCCAGGTGGTCAGGCGCCTTTCCAAGATCGTCGATCCGGTTCTGACCTGCCTCAACCAGCGTGCGCTCGGAGGGACTCGAACCGGGCATGGTGCGGATCTTGTTCTGTTTCGACCCGCGGCGGTCGAGCATCCTGCTCGTCGCCGGGGACAAAGCCGGGCAGTGGAACGCCTGGTACGCCGAAGCGATCCCGTTGGCGGAGCAACGCTACAAGACCTACCTGGTGGAACGCGGTCAGGAAGAGGGCGGTCGGCGATGAGTGGTTACACGCGGTGGGCTGATGTCCGTGTCGAGCAGGTCGCTCGGGCCGGTGGGGAGGATGCGGTCGCTGCCGGCAAGCAGGAGCTTCTTGCGGTCGCGGTGGGCCACCGGCTCGCCGAGGTGCGTCGGGCGCGCGGTCTTACCCAGCAGCAGGTGGCGGAGCGGATGGGGGTGACCAAGGGCCGGGTCTCGCAGATCGAGCAGGGTTCGCTCTCCGGTCAGGAGGTGGTCGCCAGGTACGCCGCTGCTCTCGGTGGCCGGCTGCACCAGGCGATCTATTTCGATGACGGGGACATTGCCGCGATCGCCTGAGCTGCTTGGCCGCCGCAACGTATCTGATCGCGTACTGGGCTGTAGCTGCGCCTGTTGCTACAGATAGCCCAGAGCCCCGCGCCGTGTGATCGGCTGCGGGGCTCTGACCTGCCTCAACCAGCGTGCGCTCGGAGGGACTCGAACCCCCAACCTCTTGATCCGTAGTTTGCTCTGGCCCTTCCGCTAGCGTCTGTGGACGTCCACTCCGTCCGCTGACCTCGTGCTTTCCGTCCATCGTCGTCCGCGGATGTCCAGGCTCGTCGGTCGGCTTGGCTGTCACTCTGGCTGTCAGTCATGCCACGTCGCGGACACGGGACGGTCGGCTGATGCTGAGATCCGGGCGCATACTGGGAGACATGGCGGAAGATCTTCTGGCCCTGGTCGTGGCCGACCCGGCAGTTGGGCACGGGCAGGCATGCATTCGGGGGACCCGGGTGCCGGTGAGCGTCGTGCTTGATTGTCTCGCCGACGGCATGTCGGACAAGGAGATCGTCGCGGAGTACCCGTCGCTGACCGTGTCAGGAATCCGTGCGGCCGCTGCTTATGGAGCGCGTCTGGCCCGGGAGGATCTCGTGCCCCTTCGTACGGCGCCGTGAAGGTCAAACTGGACGAGGGTCTGCCCGTCTCGCTGGCGGAGCGGCTCGGCAAGCACGGCGTCGATGCCGACACCGTGTTTGCCGAGCACCTGTCAGGCAGTTCCGATCCGGAGGTGCTTGCCGCCGCGGTCGCCGAGAGCCGGATCGTGTTCACTCTTGATCGTGGTTTCGGGAACATCCGTGCCTACCCGCCCGGGTCGCACTGCGGGATCGTGGTCTTCCGTCTTGACGATCAGTCGGCGCGTGCCGTGATGGCGGCCGTCGATGATCTGGTCACGCATCATGACCTCGCTGACCTCGTCGGCGCGGTGACAGTGGCGCAGCGCGGCCTTCTCCGGATCCGCCGCCAGACTGACTGACGGCGTCGGAGTCCGAAAATGGTGCAGCGGAGCACGCTCAATGACTGCCCAAGCTGAAGGTTGCTGCTGCAGTCGTTGCTGCACCAAGCCCAGAGCCCCGCGCCGTGTGATCGGCTGCGGGGCTCTGGCCTGCCTCAACCAGCGTGCGCTCGGAGGGACTCGAATCCCCAACCTCTTGATCCGTAGTCCTCGACGATATGTCCATTGATGTTCACCGGTGTAGGTCGCGGGCTCGGGGTCGTCCACCGACGTCTACGGACGTCCATCCCCGTTGCAGTACAACTGCAGTACACCGTCGTTTTCGCCCGCAGCGACGGAATGTGAGGAAGTGTCCGATCCGCCATCGAGGCGGCGTGGCGCGTGGCGCTCGCCGTCGTGCGCATGCCAATCATGTCTGCTACAGCCGACAGGGCGGTGAGCGTCCAGCAGGTAGGTGGTAACCCGGCCTGGCGACGGGCTGTGTTGCTGATCCGGGGGGCATTCGGCGTACTGTAGATCGTATGAGTCGGGTGGTTCACGTGCCTTACACCGTCGAGCAGGACGAGACCGGCTGGTTTTGCGCACATGCTGCTCTCCCGGGCGGCGGGGCCAATGGGGAGGGCCGGACTCGGGGCGAGGTGATCGAAGACCTGCGTGCAGCGTTGGAAGGTTGGTTTGCCGAGTTCGGCGCGCCGGGCGAGCTGGCGGTGACGGTCGGCGTGGCCTGATGCCGCCGGTCCCCGCGCTGCGTGGCACCGAGGTGGTCAAGGCGCTGGAAAAGGCCGGTTTCACCGTGTAGAAGACCTCCACCCGGCCGGCGCGCGTGGTCGAGGACGTGGCATTCGCCGGTTTCGAGACCGTCGTAGAGCCGGTAGCAGGCCGGCCTGATGCCCTCACATGAGAGCAGGAATCCCAGCGGCGCGTGTCAGTGCGGTTTGGGTTCTCCACAAGGATTACCGTGCGGTCTATCGGTAGATTATGACCAGAGTGGGGAATTTCGTGATCGTCCAGGTCTGCACGGTTCGCATTGTGCACTGCGGCGATCCCATGAGCGAGAGACGGTCAGGGCGTTGCGAAGCCGCTGCCGCTGAAGGCGGTGCAATGGTGGCGGGCTACCGTCGCGGTGTGACCCCTACGTATGTTCCCGTTGAGGTTAGCCAGATCGCCCGCTGGGCAGGCGAGGGTGAGTCCGATCGGCAGGAGTTCAAGGAGTCCACCGGGCAGCGGACGGAGGCCGCCAAGACGCTGTGTGGGATGGTCAACCTGCACGGCGGTCGGCTGCTGTTCGGCGTCACACCCGATGGCCGCGTGGCTGGTCAGGAAGTGCGTGAGAGCACGCTGGAGAAGCTGTATGAGGCGCTACGGGCATTCGATCCGGAGGTCACCCCGACGATCGAGACTGTCGAGATCGAACCGGGTCGCCATGTCATCGTGGTGACTGTCAGGCAAGGTCGTTACCGGCCGTACCGTTACCGGGGAACCGCGTACAAGCGAGTCGGCGCTGTCACCACTGAGATGGGCCGCGAGGAGTACCAGCGGCTGTTCCTCGAACAGGTGCATGCCAGCGATCGGTGGGAGATCGAGCCGGCGAAACTCACTCTTGACGATCTCGACTTTGGCGAGATCGTCCGAACCTTGGAAGACGCCATAGCCCGTGGCCGGATCGGCGATCCGTTCAGCCGTGACCCGGTCGAAGTGCTGCGCGGGTTCGGTCTGGTCAAGAACGGGAGGATCATCAACGCTGCGGTCGCGTTGTTCGGAAGATCGGATCGGCTGCTGCCGGACTATCCTCAGTGTCTGATCAAGCTGGCGAGGTTCCGTGGCGTTGTCCGTGGCGAGCGGATGGTCGACGAGCGGCAGGAACACGGCAACGCCTTTGCGTTGCTGCGTCGTGCCGAGGAGTTCTGCCGCCAGCACCTGCCGATCGCGGCCCAACTTGACCCGGACAGCATGGTGCGCCTCGACGAACCCGAGATCCCGTTGCTTGCGCTCCGCGAAGCGCTGGCCAACGCGGTCTCGCACCGTGATTGCAGCAATGCCGCCGGATCAATCAGCGTGTTCATCTACGATGACCGGATCGAGGTGACCAGCATCGGTCCCCTGCATTTCGGACTGTCCGTCGCGGACCTTTATGTGCCACACGAGTCTCAACCGTGGAACCCGCTGATCGCCGGCACGCTGTACCGCCGCGGCGTCGTCGACAGCCTGGGCAGCGGTGTCCAGCGCATGATTCGCCTTGTTGAAGGAGCGGGGCAACTCACGCCGCGCATCGAGGACACGGGAACGAGCGTCCGGGTCGAGTTCTGGCGACCGGGAGCAACTCCACAGTGGATCTTCGATCTGGGTCTGCCTCGCTCCGCCTTCGACGTACTGGTCATGATCTTCACGCGACGTGAGTCGGTCGCCCTGCGCGACATCGTGGCTGCTCTGCAACCAGGCGCTGGCTTGTCTGAACGGGACGTCCGAGACCTGCTACAACGTCTGCGAGATGCTGATTTGATCATGCTGCATGGGCGAGGTCGCGGCGCACGCTGGACATCCACCAGTAGAGGCCGGAGCCTGGCGACGCGGGGGTTCTCCCGACCCGGCGGCTGAGGTCCCGGCCCATTCTGGCGCATTCGCGCCTGCACCGTACGGCGTGAGGATGCAGGTCAAGCCGGTGGCGTAGGCGGCTTCGACAGCCGGGTCGGCGCATTCTCGGCTCATTCCTGCGCTCCGGCAGCGTGGATGTGCGCTCAGCCAGGAGCCGTGGTGTGCAGCGATCCACGTCAGCGCTACGCCTGACACGATGGCCGCGTGCGGCAGGGGCATGCCGGCCGGCACGTACCACCGGACCCGTGTTCACGATCTGAGGCACGCGTCGGCCACGCTGTTGTTCCGTGCGGGGGTGGATCTCAACGAGATCCGGGCGTTGCTCCGGCACACCCGGATCGCGACCACGGCTGACATCTACATCGATGTCCTGGAAGACGTCCGGCGCGGCACGGCGGCGAGCATGGATGGCATCCTCGGCCGGCTGGCTCCACCGACCCGGCCGGATGCTATGGAACGTGACGATGATGCGGGTGGCGGCGGGACGTCCGCGGGCTGATCGTTTCCAATTGCAGTACAAACTGCAGTACTGGAGATCTTCAAAAGCCCAGAGCCCCGCGCCGTGTGATCGGCTGCGGGGCTCTGACCTGCCTCAACCAGCGTGCGCTCGGAGGGACTCGAACCCCCAACCTCTTGATCCGTAGTTTGCTCGCGATCTTCCGTGGACGTCCGCTCGCGTGCGCCGAGCCTGGCGACCTGGGGCCGCTCGTCCACGGACGTCCGCCAGCGTCCACCGACGTCCGCCGGCTTGGCTGTCACGTTGGCTGTCAGCCTCAGACGTCCGGGAGGGTCGGGACTTCGACGCGAACCCCGGGGGGAGACGCCCCGCAGGGTGCGTCACGTGCCCTCCACGTCTTCGGTTCCTGCGGTGTCAGTCGTGGGGGTGGGGGGTCGGGTAGTAACGTTGTGCGGCGATCTAAGTCGATGTGCGTCGGGGGGTCTCGGTGGACGAGTGGGTGCGGGTGTCGGACGCGATCGGGTCGTTGCGGCGGGAGTTGGCCGCGACGCGACTGGCGGGTGCGGGCGAGTCGATCCGGTTTGAGATGGGGCCGGTGGAGATGGAGTTCGGGCTGGAGCTGCGCAAGGAGGGGAAGGGCGAGCTGGGCGCGAAGTTCTGGGTGGTGTCGGTGGGCGCGTCGGGTTCGGTGGGGACGACGGCGACGCATCGACTGAAGCTGACGATGACCCCGAAGGAAATCGCCTCGGATGGCGTGGGGGGCACGGTGCGCCGGGAGCTGGACGTGGCCGACGAGGACGAGGACGAGGACTGATCGGTCGGCGGCGCGGGGAACGGCGGCACGGCGGGTGACGGGCGGGTATTCCCCGGCCGGGATCGTGGCGGTTCGCGCGGGGGACGGGTGGAAGCGGCGCGGCTCGGGCTATCTGGTGGCGCCCGGTCTGGTGGTGACGGCGGCGCACGTGGTGTTCCGTCCGGATGGGTCACCGTGGCCGGCGGTGCAGGTCCAGGGACTCGCCGGTGAGGGCTGGTCACCGTCGGGGGTGGTGGTGTGGCCGGCGGTGTGGTCACCCATGTCCGCGGGGGCGGGCGAGGACGGCACGGACTCCCCGACCGGAGCAGATGACGACCCCGACGGGGTAGGTGGGCCGGAGGGCACGGCACGGCGGGAGGCCGCGCGTCCGGAGATGCCCGATCTAGCGCTGCTGCGGCTGTCGGGTCCGGTGGCCGTCGCGCCGCTGGTGCCGGTGGGGTGGGGGCGGTTCACCGGTGTCGCGGGCAGCGTGCCGTGTGAGCTGGTGGGTTTCCCTCGGGTGCTGCGTGATGAGGAGAGCCGGGTCCGTCGGCCGGATCATCTGACGGGGCATGTGAACCCGCTGGCCGGCGGGCCGGAGCGGATAGATGTGCACCTGGGCGACACGCGGCCGGATGGGTATCGGGGGGTGTCGTCGGCGTGGGCGGGGTTGTCGGGGGCGGCGGTGTTCGCCGGCGGGCTGCTGGTCGGGGTGGTGAAAAGTGACCTGCTGGATTTCGCCGGGGGGCGGCTGGCGGTCACCCCGATCACGGCGGTGGCCGACGATCCGGGGTTCACCGGGCTGGTCGGCGGTGGCGAGCGGGTGGTTCTGTCGTCGGTCGAGTTGGGGGGGCTGTTCGAGCCGCCGCGGGTTGAGCGGGGACGGCCGTCGCCGGCGTCGCTGCTGCGGCCCGCGCGGGCCGTGGTCGGGTTCTACGGCCGGCGGGTACAGCGGGAGGCGTTGAACAGCTGGTGTGCACAGCCGGCCGCCGGTCCGGTGCGGCTGGTCGTCGGTCCGGGTGGGCAGGGCAAGACCCGGCTGGCGCTACGGCTGTGCGCGGACCGCCGTCAGGTCGGCTGGGTCGCAGGGGTCCTCGACCCGGCCGCTCCGGCAGAGTCGATCGAGCGGGTGGCGGCGACCGCGACCCCGGTGCTGCTGGTCGTCGACTACGCGGAAACCCGGCTCGGTCACCTCCGGGCGGTGTGCCGGGTGCTGCGGCGGCCGGTCGCGGCGCCGGTACGGCTGTTGCTGCTGGCCCGATCCGCGCCGGACGACGCCGGCTGGTGGTCAACCCTGCGCGTCGAGTTCCCCGACCTGTGCGCCGGAGTCACCCCCGAACCGCTGCCCGCCCTGGAACCCGACGACGCCGACCGGGCCGCCACCTTCCACCGGGTGGTGGCCGATCTCGCGGCCGGCTGGGCGCAGGTCGACCCACAGACCGACTGGCCGGCGCTCGCGGCGGTCCTGGCCCCGCCCCCCGATCTACACGACCGCCGGTACGGGCTGGCGTTGACGTTGCACACCCGGGCGCTGACCGACCTGTTGCAGGCCGGTCCCCGGCCCGTCGCCGGCACCGGCCCAGACCGGGACATCTCCGATGTCCTGCTCGACCACGAGCAGCACTACTGGACTGACACCGCCGCCGCCGTACCTCTCCAGATGCCGGGGTCGCTGCTACGCCGGGCCGTCGTGACCGCGGTGCTGTGCGGAGCGGACGACGAAGACCAGGCGGTCGTCACCGTCGGCCGGATACCCCGCCTGACCGACACCGACGAGACACGGAAGCTGGCGGTTGCGGAATGGCTGCGTGACCTCTACCCCGCCCCGACCGGCGGCTACTGGGGGACCCTCGCCCCGGACCGGATCGCCGAACACCTCGTCGGGCAGGCGCTACGTCCCCCGCCCGCCGGCCAGCCACGTCTCGCCGCCGCCCTGCTCGCAGACGCGACAGCCAGCCAGCTCCGCCAGGGCCTCACCGTGCTGGCCCGAGCCGCGATCCACCAACCCCACCTGCCGGCGCTGCTCGCCGGCCTCCTCACCACCCACCCCCATGTCAGCGTCGCTGCCACTGCCCTGACCATCGACGATCTCACTGCCGTCATCGACGCGTTCCCGGACCGCTCGGTCGACCTCGCCACCGCCGCCACCACCCTCACCGAACTGGCCGTCACCCGACTCCGACCGGACCCGGCACGCAACATCGGTCTATCGGCCGACTACCTCCGTCTACTGAAC
>NZ_CAUVXP010000019.1:0-53435 GCF_963555955.1 Protofrankia sp. Cas3 | reverse complement strand
GCCTTGCGCATTGCGCGCTGCCCGGCCAGCACATCGGTGTGGACGTCTGGCAGCGGGCCGTCATCGCGGACCGAGCCGACCAGGACGAACTTCTTGTCGGCTTTGACGATCGCATGCATGATCCCGCCCGTGAGGATGCCGTCCTCAACCGCCGTGGTGATCGAACCGGCGCGTCGGATCGTGTTGATCGCCCGGATGTGCTGTTCGTGACCGCGTTCGGCCGCAGTGCCGCGGGTCAACTCGTTGCCGATCGCCTCTCCGTAGAGGGCCGCCTCTATGTCGAGGGTGGCGAACGCGTTTCCGGAGAACAGCACGTCCACATAACCCGCCTCGACCAGGGCAACCATGGCGGGAGTGGCCCCGGCCTGGACGACCGCGGGCCCGGTGACCCACAGCACCGAGAAACCCTCGGTCTTGAGCTCGCGGATCTGGCGGGCGATCGTGCGAACCAGAAGAGCCTGGCGTTGTGGTGACATCGGTGTCGTTGACGACGACAGGGACTGGAAGGTTCCATACATCCGCGTCGAGTGGTCGCTGACCGGTAGGACGGCCTTCACGCCGGCCACGCCGCACACGATCATGTCGCCGGCCCGGACCTCGGACACCGGGACGGTCCGCACCCGCCCGCCGGCGACGACCAGGCCGCAGTCCATCTCGGGATGTTCCACCGGCACCCACTGGCTGCCGATGCGGACCATGGTCTCCAGGTTCGTGGTCGCGTAGAAGTCCGAGGGGAACACGCCGTCACGGTCGGCGGGCCGCAGGACTGCCTCGCCCGGGCTCACGCTGTTGACGCCGTGTACCTGGATGCGCATGAGAATGCGGGAAAGCAGGTTCGCCGAGTCCGCACCAACGATGATCTTCGCGTGTGACTCGTCGTCGTGGCTCTTTCCGAGATCGATGCTCTCGACCTCGTAGTCGCCTCCGTAGCTCAGGACATCGTCGAGTACCCGAGCGAGAACTCCGGTGTCCATCAGGTGACCGTGAATCTCGACCGTTTCGTGGAACCGCACGCAGCCACCCCTTCCGTGACCTGGCCCTGGCGCCGAGGTCTGTCCATCCGAATCCGGGACTAGGGGCTGTCCGATCGACCAATATCCATCGGACAGCCCCTAGAGGACCGCACCGTTGTCGCCGTCGTCGGAATCGGTGGGCGGTCGATCCCCCATCTGTGCTACCAGTGTGACGACTCCGCCCAGCACAAGCATGACTCCGGCTATGTCATGGCTCGTACCGTGCTCGATTCCGGCTACCACCGGCGCGAGCAGGATCCCGACGCCGAGCGCGATGGAGCCCAGTGCCCACCGGGTGACCGGACGCATCCGCGGCAGCGGTGGCGGTGGCGGTGGCTCGTAATGATCAGAGGGATCGTACGGGTCCGGCTCCTGGCGGGAGCCTGTTGCCTGATGGAAGTCGCTGGTATCCGCCTCGTCGGTCAGGCCCGCGACCAGCGCCGCAAACGCCGTGTCCCACTCCATCGCGTCACTGCCCACAGCGTCGGCCCCGGCTTGTGCCCTGCCCGTAGATCCCGCGTCATCAGGGCATTCTTTGTCAGCGCCTTCGTCAACCGGCCCCTGGCCGGCTGCGTGTTCGTCTGCGGACCGTTTGGCTGCGCAACCGTCATCCGAGGAATGCTCGGGTGCCCGATCCCGGCCCGAGCCATGATCGGGCCCTCTTCGATCGCCGGGCGTCATGTCAGCCATGGCTCAACCCGACAGCGATCCGGGCGGAACCCCGGGCGCGGCGGCACCACGATCGTCCAGCCTTCGGCTTTCAAGCATCGCGTGGGTCTGGACGAACGCGAGACTTTCGTCGAAGATCGTCTGGCGGTCGTTGTCCAGCGTGGCCACGTGATAGCTGTCCTCCAGGACGCGTTCGGAGATGTCGCACGATGTCGCGCCGGCCAGCAGGATCCGTCCGGACGAGGCTTCGACGACGTGGTCGACGCGGCTGCGGAAGGTCAGCACGGGGCACACGACGCGTCCCAGGTCCGGCACCGTCACCCGCCACAGGTCGGTCAGGGAGACGTAGGCCCGCAGCGGCACCCGCTGGTAGGCGATCTCCCGCACACCGCGAGCTTTGATGTCGCTGCTGACCCCGGGTATGCCGGGTATGATCCGGGAGAGTAGCGGGGTGATCGTTGAAATTCTCCGGTCGGTGCCGAGGCTCGGGTTGACCGTGACCGCGCCGGCCACGGCCGGACCGTGCACCTCCGCGAGGCGCAGGGCCAGCGTTCCGCCCATGGACAATCCCATGACAAAAACGGTCTCGCAGCGTTCCCGGAGCTGATTGAACGCGGCGTCTGCCGCACCGAACCAGTCCCGCCAGGTTGTGGCGTTCATGTCCTGCCAGCGGGTGCCATGGCCCGGCAGCAGCGGACAGGACACTGTCAGGCCGGCCTGCGCGAGGAACTCGCCCCATGGGCGCATGCTGTGAGGTGTGCCTGTGAATCCGTGGATCAGTAGCACGCCGATACCACCACCGTCGCGCTCAAACGGCTCCGCACCCGGTGTGACCGAACGCTGCGGTCCGCTCGCCATGGTTTCCGCCCTCTCGTCACATGCGTGGGACCGTTCGCCCTCTGTGGGCGCGCGGTGTTTCTCCGTCATCATCGCGCAAACCAGCCTTGCAGCATGCTCGCACGCTCGGGAGACACAGGCCATGCTCGATGGGCCGCGCGGGCCGGTGCTCGATGGGCCGCGCGGGCCGGTGCGAGGCGGCTGTGACGGCAGTAACACGGCTGGGTGCCGCGGCGCATGTCGGTGGACGCCGCCAGCAGGGGTCCATAGGGTTATTCCGGCCACCGTGTACGGGTGTGTCCGGCGGATATTGGTGGACGACCACACCGGGAGCTGACGTGTTGTACTGGGTCGTCAAGGCGTTTCTCACCCCCTTCCTGCGGCTCTTCTGGCGGCCGTGGGTCGAGGGGCTGGAAAACATCCCGGAGCGGGGTCCCGCCATCCTCGCCGGTAATCATTTGTCCTTCGCCGACCACTTCTTCCTCCCCTTGGTGGTGCCGCGGCGGGTCACCTTCCTGGCCAAAAGCGACTACTTCACCTCGCCGGGGGTCAAGGGGTGGCTTAAGCGGTTGTTCTTCAGCGGTGCGGGTCAGCTCCCGATCGACCGCAGCGGCGGGGCCGCGAGTGACGCTGCGCTGCGAACCGGGGTCAAGGTGCTGCAACGCGGCAAGCTGTTGGGGATCTATCCGGAGGGTACCCGATCGCCGGACGGACGACTCTACCGCGGCAAGATCGGCGTTGCCCGGATGGCGCTGGAATCGAAGGTTCCGGTGATCCCCATCGCGATGATCGGTACTTTCGAGGTGCAGCCGCAGGGAAGGCTAATTCCCAGGATCGGGCGCGTCGGCATCCGGATCGGGCGCCCTCTTGACTTCAGCCGGTATGTGGGAATGGCCGATGACCGCTTTGTGCTTCGATCCATGACCGACCAGATCATGTATGAGCTCATGGTGCTGTCGGGCCAGGAGTACGTCGACATGTACGCCCAGCGGGCCAAGGTCGAGATCGCCGCCGCGCGCGAGGCTGCGATCGAGGCGGCCGGCGGCTCGGGATCTCCGGATTCCGTCGGACGGACGCACGATCACACGACCGCCGTGATGCCCCACACCGCACGCGCCAAGGGTGGGAGCGCCGACCGCGACAGCCGCGACGTCGGCGACGGGACGGGTACCCGCCAGGCAGGCTGATGCCCGGTGCGATGGGCACGGCAGGATGGTCGGTGTGTACTCATCGGGGGATCCCAGGGCGTCGGGCGTGCGCAGGGGCGGACGCCCGTTGGTCGGGTGTGCCGAGCGCATGCGTTTCGCGAGGCTGGGTGCCCCGCGGTGGTCGGCCGTGAGGGGCACGGTCGTGACCATGACCATGGTCGCGGCGGTGGCCGTCACGGCCCTCTCGGGGGCCTTGGCGCAGCCCGCGCGCGCCGCGGCACCGGTGAGCCCGACTCCGACCCGGATCGCCTCGGCCGGCCCACCCGCTGGGACGGTGCTGCGCGCGGGCCGCTTTGTCGTTGATCCCGAGGGTCGGGTGCTGTTGCTGCATGGCCCGTCGGTGCCGCCGGGCGGCACCGTTGACACCGCCACCGTGCGGCAGTGGGCGGCCGCAGGCTTCAACGCGGTGAGTATCGGCGTGCGGATGGAGGCTGACGGGACGTTCGCCGGTACCTCCGGTCGAGGGGGCGTGCCGGCTCGCGTAACCGCCGACGGTTTCGACCCCGGGCTCGACCAGCTCGCCGACGCTGTCGAAGCCGTCGTCGGCCAGGGTCTGCGCGCGATGATCCAGATTGTGCCGACGGCGTCGGCTGCGAAGGCTGGTGACGAGGCCTACGCCGAGGGCTTACGGCGTGTGGCTGGCCGGTTCCATGACGTCGTCGGACTCGTCGGCTTCGAGCTCACGACATCGACGGGTTCCCCCGGGCTCAACGGGGCTGTCCGGGCCACCGATGCGCACCATCTCCTGTGGCGGCAGAGCGCCGCGTCGTTCGACCCGACCGCGAACGTGGTGACCAACGACGAGGCGGCGCTCCTCGTCGGGTGGGCGGCTGGCGATCCCGCGACTGTGCTGCGGTTGGTGTCGGCCGCCGACACGACGCAGATCGGGTGGTTCTTCGACCGGCCACTGAGCGACGTGACTCTCGCCGCCATCGTCAGGCCCTACCCGGCCGCCGTCGCCGGTGTGCCGGTGGGCTTCACCTACAGTCCCTCGGGGCGGCTGCTGACCCTGGCCTACATACCGGCGCCGGCGGGGGGCGGTACCTTCGGTGGCCGGGTCGCGACCCAGATCCGTGTGCCGGCACGTGTGTATCCAGATGGTTACGTGGTGCGGGCGAGCGGGGCGACGGTCGTCTCCGCCCCGGGCGCGGGCGTGGTCTGCCTGGTCACCGATGCCAGAGCCTCCCGGGTGGACGTCAGGGTCGAACCGGCCACCGCCGAGCAGGCACCGCCGGTGGTGCCACCGGCGGCGGGTGACCCCTGCCCAGCCTCACCTGCGCAGTCGACGACCGCGTCCGCTGCAGGGCAGTCGGCCGGCAGCGTGGCCCGGACGGACGAGACCGCCGGACCAGTCGCTGACAAGGCTGCCGGCCGCGCGCAGGACGGGGTCAACGGCGTGCTGCTCTGGGCGCTGCCGCTGGCGGGTGCCGCGGGAATGGCGTCGGTCCTCAGCGGCCTGCGGTGGAGAATGCGCCGCGGCCGCGGTGGACGGGTGGCCGTTTCCAGCGATCAGCGCTTTCGCTGACGTGGCCAGGCAAACTGGACGGGTGGGCACCCGATATCTCTATGACACCGAGTTCATCGAACGTTCCGAGGCGGGTCACCACTGGTTGGACTTGGTGAGTATCGGAATCGTCAGTGAGGACGGCGCCAGGGAGTACTACGCCGTATCCACCGAGTTCGATCCGGCGTTCGCGGTGCTGTGGGTGCAGCGCAACGTCCTGGCCAAGCTGCCGCCGCCGGCGGATCCGTCCTGGCGGTCGCGGTCGCGGATCCAGTCGGACATCGCCGAGTTCCTCAGCGTCGACGGGCCGCCGGAGCTGTGGGCCTGGTATGCCGCTTATGACCATGTTGTGCTCTGTCAGCTTTTCGGCACCATGACGGATCTTCCCCGCCCGTTCCCCCGGTTCACCCGCGACCTGCGCCAGCTCTGGGAGGAGGTCGGCCGTCCAGCACTGCCCCGGCCACCGCACGACGCTCACGACGCGCTTGCCGACGCTCGCCACAACCTGGCCCGCTGGCGGGTGCTGGCACCGCTGCGGGCAGCGCTGTCGCCGGCAGCCGCGGGGTAGGTTTTCGCGGGGCCTCCGGCCGCGCCACGCTGTCAGATGTATTTCTGCACCGCTTCGCTGCGACTACGCTCCGCTCTGACGAGCCCGAAACGGGGCGTCCAGGCGGCGAAGAAGAGGTGCGGTCGTGCGGATCGGCGTGCTGACAGGCGGTGGGGACTGCCCCGGGCTGAATGCGGTCATACGGGCGGTCATCCGTAAAGGAGTAGATATCTATGGACATTCGTTCATAGGTTTTCGGGACGGCTGGCGTGGTCCCTTGGAAAATGCCGCGGTGCCGCTCGGCGTCGACGCGGTCCGCGGGATTCTTCCGCGCGGTGGGACGATTCTCGGTTCCAGTCGCACAAACCCCTACAAGGTGGACGACGGCATCGCCCGCATCCGGAAAACTATTGACGACCTGGGGATCGACGCCCTCATCGCCATCGGGGGCGAGGACACCCTCGGCGTCGCCGCCCGGCTCCACACCGAAGGAATCCCGATTATCGGGGTTCCCAAAACCATCGACAACGACCTGTCGGCCACCGACTACACCTTCGGGTTCGACACGGCGGTCAACATCGCGATGGAGGCCATCGACCGCCTGCACACCACCGCCGAAAGCCATCATCGCGTCCTCATCGTCGAGGTCATGGGCAGGCATGCCGGTTGGATCGCCCTGCACAGCGGAATGGCGGCGGGCGCCAACGTGATCCTCATTCCGGAACGACCCTTCGACATCGACAAGGTCTGTGCCTTCGTCGAACACCGCTTCGCCTCGCACTACGCGCCGATCATCGTGGTGGCTGAGGGAGCGAGTCCGGTGGCCGGCAGCCTGGTGGTCAAGGAAGGGGAGCTGGACGCCTTCGGGCATGTCCGGCTGCAGGGAATCGCGTCCGTGTTGGAGACTGAGATCCGTGGCCGGACCGGGCGGGAGTCCCGCGCGACCGTGCTCGGCCATGTCCAGCGGGGCGGCACGCCGACGGCGTTCGACCGGTGGCTTGCGACCCGCTTCGGTCTGCATGCCGTCGACGCGGCACACGACGGTGACTGGGGCACGATGGTGGCCCTGCACGGAACCCGGATCGACCGGGTACCGCTGGCGGAGGCGACCCGTGAGCTCAAGCTCGTACCGGAGGAGCTCTACACCGAGGCGGAGGTGTTCTTCGGCTGAGCCGGTGACAGGTCCGAGCCGGTGACAGATCCGCGAGGATGACAGGTCCGCGAGGATGACACGGTTGAGATCCGACCCGACCCGACCGTCACACCGTAACCTATACTACCGTGGACGAATTGGATGTCTGGCGGACCCTGCCGGTCAAGCAACAGCCGAACTGGCCCGACCCTGCGGAGCTGACTGCGGCCCGCGACCGGTTGGCGGCCCTCCCGCCGTTGGTCACCGCGCCGGAAATTCGGGTTCTGACCGAACGGCTGGGGTCGGTTGCCCGGGGCGAGGCGTTTCTGCTCCAGGGTGGGGACTGCGCCGAGACCTTTGCCGCGAACACCGCCGACAAAATTCGCGACAAGGTGAAAACGCTGCTGCAGATGGCGGTCGTGCTCACCTATGGGGCAAGCGTGCCGGTGGTGAAGGTCGCCCGGATAGCCGGCCAGTATGCCAAGCCGCGGTCAGCCGACATCGAGGCGAGCACGGGGCTGCCGTCCTACCGCGGCGATGCGGTCAACGACATCGCCGCGACGGCGGTGGCCCGCCGGCCCGACCCCGGCCGGCTGGTGGACGCCTACCATGCCAGCGCGGTCGCGCTGAACCTCGTCCGGTCCTTCGCCACCGGTGGGTTCGCTGACCTGTCGAAGGTGCACGAGTGGAACAAGACGTTCGTGCGGGACTCGGCGGCCGGGCGTCGGTACGAGATCATGGCGACCGACATCGAACGGGCGTTGTCGTTCATGGCCGCCTGCGGCATCGACCTCGAACGCACGTCCAATCTGCACGGCGTCGAGCTGTTCACCAGCCACGAGGCACTGTTGCTGGACTACGAGCGCGCCCTGACCCGGACGGAGGATGCGACCGGCGCGGTCTACGACGTGTCCGCACACATGCTCTGGATCGGCGAGCGTACCCGTGATCTCGACGGTGCGCATGTGGACCTGATGTCGCGGGTCGGTAATCCCATCGGGTGCAAGGTGGGTCCGAACGCGTCCCCGGACGACGTCCTGGCGTTGGTCGATCGGCTCGACCCCGAGCACATCCCGGGCCGGTTCACGGTCATCACCCGGATGGGCGCGGGACGCGTCCGCGAGGTGCTCCCCGCGATCGTCGAGAAGGTCAACTCCGCCGGCCATCCCGTGGTGTGGTCGTGCGACCCCATGCACGGCAACACCCGCGATGTGAACGGGGTCAAGACCCGGCACTTCGACGACGTCCTCGACGAGGTGTTCGGCTTCTTCGAGGTGCACAGGTCGCTGGGTACCCATCCCGGCGGTGTGCACATCGAGTTGACCGGTGACAACGTGACGGAGTGCCTCGGCGGCGGCGAACAGATCGGTGAGGCCGATCTCGCCGGACGGTACGAGACCGCATGCGATCCCCGGCTGAACACCGGCCAGGCGCTTGAGCTGGCCTTCCTGGTCGCGGAAAGGCTCCAGCAGGGCTCCCCCCGCCTCGCTCCCACCGGGGACCGCCAAGTAGGGCGCTGAACACCGCTCAACCTGCTCGTGAGCAGGCGACGGAGCCGAGCTGACCGTGGGGTGGGGCCAGGAGCCCTCAGCGGATCATCGGCGGGACGGTGCGTCCATGCTGGTCACGTGAGGAGCACTGGCTGTCGCCAGAGGCCGGGAACGGGAGCAGCGGGAGATGCAGCGGGTGGAGCTGACGTCCATCGACGGAGTGCGGCTGGAGGCCGCGGTGCACCCAGCCACCGGCGGGGAAAGCCGGGGAGTGGTCATCCAGATGCATGGAATCAATGCGAACATGACCGAGGGTGGGATGTTCGTACGACTCGCCGATCGTCTCGCGAGCGCCGGCTTCCATGTTCTCCGGTTCTCCTTCCGTGGTCATGGGGGTAGCGGGGGGACCCAGCGTGGCGCGACGATCGCCGGTGAGTTGCTCGATCTTCAGGCTGCGGTCGAGTACGTGGAGGCGCGGTCTTCCGGTCGTCTGTCGATCGTGGCGTCGAGCTTCGGGGCGGTGTCGGCGTCCATCTCGCTGCCCTGGTTGACCGACCGCATCAATAGGCTTGTCCTGTGGAACCCGGTACTCGATCTGTGGCGGACGTTCCTGAGACCGGAACTGCCGTGGGGAAGGGAGAACTTCAGCCCGGATCAACAGAAGCTGTTGTCCGTTCAGGGGTTCCTGGTGCTCGACGGGGAGTTCGAGGTCGGCAGGGTGATGTTCGAGGAGTTTCATCACTACCGGCCGCTGGACTTCCTGATGGCGAGTGCTGTCCCGACCCTCGTGGTGCACGGCGACCGGGACACGGCGGTCTCGTACGAGATTGCACAGCAGGCGGCTGACGCCAGACCCGACACCGACTTCCACACCGTCCCGGGTTCGGATCACGGTTTTGACACCCGGGAACGCGAGGACGAGGCGATCACCGTCACGGCGAAATGGCTTGTCGACGACGGGGACCGAGCATGAACATCGCGTCTCTGTACGCGCCGGTCCACATCGAGGAGAGCACGGTGGTGGGCGAGCACTGCGTTTTCGGCTATCCGAAGGAGGCGCGTTTGCGGGCCGAGCAGCGGCGGTCCGGCTCGACGTCGATCGGTGAACCGGTGGTGGTGGGGGCGAACTGCCTGATCGGCAATCATGTCGTGATCCACGAGGGGGTCCGGATCGGCGCCGACTGCGTCATCGAGGACCGCGTGCGGATCGGCTACAACAGCACGGTCGGCGAGCGAACCCGCATTGTGTACGGAGCGTATGTGTGTGACCGCGTCACGATCGGCGTGGACGTCTGCGTGGCGGGATTCGTCTGTGACGGCACGACCATCGGCGATCGCTCCACGGTGATGGGCGAGCTCGTGCACGAGTACACCCGTCCCCATGAGGGCTGGTGGGAGGTCGACGAGGAGCCTCCGGTGATCGAAGCGGACTCCGTGGTCGGCTACGGGGCGCGAGTGGTGGGCGGCGTCCGGATCGGCCCACGCAGTTACGTTGCCGCGGGCGCAGTGGTGACCAAGGACGTTGCGCCGGAGCATGTCGTGACGGGTGTCAACGTCCGCGTTCCGGCCGAGCAGTGGCAGGGACGCCGGCTGCAAGGTCTGATCCGCCACTGGCAGTCGTTGTCGAAGGCACGCAAGCTATGACAGAGGACATCGCTGGCGAAGCACGGTGGAGTGGAGCGTTCCTTTCCCGAGGCTGCCCTACGGAGGGCCGGGTGCGGGGGCTGAGTAAACGTCCCGCCGGCGACGACGGTTCATCGCCTTCTGGTCCGGCTCCCGGTCCCCGTGGGCTTGACGAAAGCCGAGTCCTCGGTATCGCTTCCGGCCTCACCCTTGGGGCGCTGGGAGACCAGTGGTGGGTCGAAGGCAAGGGCGGTGAGTTGTCGGGGGAACCGGGCGCGTAGATCAGGGCGCGGATGGTCGATGTAGAGCGAGGGCAAGAACTCGTCGACCGGCACGACGGCCTCTTCGAGGTGGGTGGCGAGCACCAGGTCGAGAGCGGGCCGGGTGAGCAGGTAGCCGAAGGTGCAGTGGCTGTAGGCGGGCGAGACGAATCCTTCCAGGACCGGCCGGTCGTGGTCGGGTTCAAGGGGAAAGCGCCCGAGATAGAGCAGGTCGAAGGGGCCGCGTCGGGTCAACCGGTGCAGGCCGGCGAGGAGCTGCTCGAGGAAGGCGGCCAGGAGGACTGCGTCGTCTTCGAGAACGATGACAAATGGCTCGTCGCCGGTTTGGGCAGCATCGCGCCAACAGGCCAGGTGCGCCAATGTGCAGCCGACCTCGCCGTACTTCAGGGGCCTGGCCCACCAGAGGTTGTCGGACTCGATCTGCCAGGGGAAGAGAGTGTAGCCAGCGGCGTCGAGATGGTTTCTGGTGAGGTCGTGGCCGTCAAAGGGGCCGCTCCAGTCCGAGGTGAACGTCACCTTTAGCTCCGGCGGAAGCGTGCTTGTCATCCACGCCCGCCGGTCGGGCCGCCGAGGTAGATTGATCACATACGTACGGAAATCAGCGGACGTGATCAATGCGGCGGATCCCCGTACCGGTCTGGTCGTTGAGGTAACGGCCGGAGTTGTCGACGTGCACGGCGAAGGGGTCGTTGTTGCGGCGGGCGAGCAGGAGCAGCGGACTGACCATGGTCAGATCGGCCACATCGGTGAGGCCGCCGATCCGCCGGGCTTCGGTTACCAGGACGAAGTCCGCGTCGCCGACGTGCTCGGCGATGTAGCGGAAGCTGCGTGCCCCGCGCTCGGCTTCAAGCAGGCAGCGGGCGGCGCCGAGCACCCCGAGGGTGAGGCAGCCGCTGAGCAGGAAGACGGTGGTGCCCTGGGCGAGCGTGAGCCGGGTGAAGACGGCGAGGTCTTCCAGCAGCTCATGGCGCTCAGTCCAGCGTGGACCAAGAACCAGACCCTTCAAGCCGGGCACCACCAAGGGGTCGTCCTCGCCCAGTGGATGGGGCTCGAAGAAGAACGGCAGCCGCGGGAGAAACTCGCGGTATTTGGCGTTCCATGGTGGTCCGCCGACCACCACCAGAACGTCGGCCTGGGTGTCGTAGTACTCGGATGGGGCGAAGTCGCGGATCGTCACGGTCGGGGCCAGTTGAGCGAATCGAGTCCGCAGGTAAATCAGCGTGTCAAGGTCGGCGAATTTCGCGTAACGAAGATAGTTGCGGTCGGCCGGCGAGGCATATTCCGGACGCTCGTTCGCGGGGATCTCCGAGCAGACGATGTCGACGCGCGACCCGTGGGACAGCCGCCAGAACGCCCGCAGGTCCTCACACCAGAGCGCGTTCTGATCAGCCGGCGGCCGACGCTGATCGGGGGATGACGTGGTCGCCGGGCTCCTGGCGGTCGACATGATCACCGAAGGTTCGTTGGCCAGGAGCAGGTAGGCGAGGGTGTCCAGCGCTCGGTCGCCGCGACGGCGCACCGTCTTCGCCGCGCACCTCTGCTGGCGCGCCAGCGACTCTTGCCGCTCGGTGAGCGTCGGGTACCGATGCTCGGCGACCAGGTTGAAGTCGACCTCGACGTACAGGCGCTCGTCTTCGGTCAACCCCTCGATCGCCTGCCGGAACACGGCCACGAGCAGCGTGACCTCCTCCGCCGAGGCAGGGCCGCTCACCCTGCCGTCCGCCAGGTGGGCCCGGAGCGGTTCGGGCAGCGTGGTGAGCAGCGCGGTGGGACGGGCCAGGCCATGGCCCTGACGGACGCGCTTCAGACTGTCCTTGACTTCATCGACGGAAAGTGAAGGAACGGCCACCATGCTGTCCAGCATATGTCCAGGTGTTCGGTCGATGACCATCAACACGGCTACCCGTTGGCCTAGTCGATCGTGCTCGCGACCGGCATTCTCAATCGGACGAGCCGATCAGCCGCCGATGGCCGTACGACTCGCCACCCGCACCCACGGACGACAAGGAAGATCGTGTGATCAACGTGGCTTCACCCGCAGAGCCGAACAGCGACGTTGCCGGCCTCGACCGCGCAACGCAGTTGCGCAGGAAGATGGTTGACGATCTCCTCGCCGAGGGCGCGATCGTCTCGATGCCGGTCGAGGCCGCGATGCGCAAGGTCCGCCGGGAGGTATTCGCTCCGGGGGTGGAGCTGGAGGAGGCTTACCAGCTCTACAATGGAGTAGTCACCAAGCGTGACGATTTCGGGAGCTCAATCAGCTCGGTATCCGCTCCGCAGGTCCAGGCGTACATGCTGGAACAGGCTAAGATCACCGCCGGCATGAAGGTCCTGGAGATCGGCTCCGGCGGGTACAACGCCGCGTTGGTGGCCAAGCTCGTCGGTCCGTCCGGTCAGGTCACCACGGTCGACATCGACAAGGACGTTACCGACCGGGCGCGCCGTCTGCTCGCGCAAGCCGGCTACCCACAGGTGAACGTTGTGCTCGCCGACGCAGAGTTCGGCGTCCCCGAACGCTCCCCGTACGACCGGATACTAGTCACTGTCGGTGCGTGGGACGTTCCGCCGGCGTGGGTGGATCAGTTGGCCGAGGACGGTCGTCTGGTGGTGCCGTTGCAGCTGCGGGGCCTGTCGCGCGTGATCGCATTCGAGCGGGCCGACGGGTATCTGGCCAGTCGGTCGTCCCGGTTGTTCGGCTTCGTGCCCATGCAGGGCTCCGGGGCGCACCAGGGCACGCTGCTGGTTATGCGCGGGGGCGAGATCACCCTGCGCTTCGAGGAGGAGTCCCCGGTCGACCCGGGCCTGCTGGAGGGCGTACTCGACACGCCGCGGGTGGAAGTCTGGAGCGGGACTACCATAGGCCGCTTCGAGCCGTGGGCCAGCGCACAGATGTGGCTCGCAACCATGCTGCCGGGCTTCTGCCGCGTCGTGCTGGACAGGAAACTGGATACCGGTCTCGTCTCCCCACCGGGCAGCCACTCCGCCGCGATGGCCGCCGTCGCCGGCGGGAACCTCGCCTACGTCACGACGCGCGGCGCGGTCGACCAGATGGACGTCGAGTTCGGTGTGCATGCCTTCGGTCCGGGCGCGGCCGAGCTGGCCGGGCATGTTGCTGACCAGCTGCGGGTCTGGGGGCGGGAACACCGCCACGGGCCCGGACCGCAGTTCCGCGTTCACCCCGTCGGCACCACCGATGACCAGCTGCCGGCAGGATGCGTCATCGACAAGAAGCACAGCCGGATCACGATCTCCTGGCCGGGAGCGGCGAACGTCGCGGCTGGTCGGGGCGCACAGCATCATCACGCCGAGTAAGAAGGATGAGGCACATGTCAGAGGTTCCGGTGTCCGGGGGCGCCACGGCGCTGGCCGAACGGCCTGGCGAGGAAGACGACGAGTTCACGCTCGATGTACGGGTTCTCGTGGCGTACGGGCCGATCATGGGGGACTGCCCTACCGACGACGGCTGCGGCAACACCTGCTCGGGCAACGACAGCTCCTGCAACTCGTTCGCGGACGACCCGTCCTGACGTATGCGGGGACTGTCGGTGCGGCCCACCCTGCCACCCACAGCCCCCGCATAGCCGCGGTGTCGCGGGAGGCGACATGACGATGAGATCGCCGGCGGTGTACCGGTGGGTCGGCGCGGCACTGCTACGTGCCAGCACCGATCCGGGCGAATTGGATCTACCGGAAGACCTGGACCTGTTCGGCGCCGACGCCGCGCAGGAAGGGCTGGCGTGGCTGTCGGCGACGTGGCAGCGTGAGGAGATTCGCGCGGCGATCGGTCAGGCGAGTCCCGCGTTATCCCAGCAGATTGACGACGTCCTGACCTTTAGCGGCGGTGACGCCCGAACGGTTCGTCGGGCCGTGATCTCGGTGGCGTCCTACCTGCTTCGGTGGCAGCGGCGCCCCACTCCGTTCGGGCTTTTCGCCGGGGTCGGGCTGGCCCGGATCGGTGCCGGGGCGAAGGTGCGGTGGGGCCGCGACCATCGGGTCGCGGTCCGGGCGGACGCAAGCTGGCTCGGTGATGTCCTCGCACGCCTGCACCGGTGCCCGATGCTGCGAGAGCGGCTGTCGGTGGTCGTCAACGGCGCCGGGATGGTGCGCGGCGACCGGTTCGTGGCGCCCGCGCCGACGCCGGATGGAGTCACGCACGAGTTGGCTCCGATCGAGGTGTCCGTGCGCCACAGCCGAGCGGTCCGCGCCGCGCTGGATGCCGCTCGGGAACCCGTGACGTTCGGCGACCTGCGCACGCTGCTCATGGACCGCTTCCAGGGCGCCATTGCGCCGCGGATCGACGAGATGCTCACGGGCCTGCTCGACCAGGGGATCCTGCTGAGCAATCTGTCAGCGCCGATGACCTCCCTGGATGCGCTCGGCCATGCGTGCGCGCAGCTGGAAGCCGTCGACGCCCACACCATTCCAGAGATCAGAGATCTTGTCCACGCGATCTTCGAGATCCACCAGGGGGTTTCGGTTGCCGGCCGGGTTCTCGCGTCGAGGTCGGTCGTGACCGAGCGGATGCACCCGCTGAGTGAGGCCACCGACGTGCCGCTGATCGTCGACACGATCCTGAAGTGCGACGTTCACATCCCGGACCAGGTCGCTCGGGAAGCCCGCGACGCCGTCCACGTCCTCTACCGCCTCTCCCCGTATCCGTTGGGCTATCCCGCCTGGCGCGACTACCACTCCCGGTTCCGGGCCCGCTACGGGACAGGCGCCTGCGTGCTGGTCACGGACCTGATTTCCGACAGCGGGCTGGGAGTTCCGGCCGACTATCTGGGCTCGGCACACGGGCGCACTGCCCGGCAGGTGAGCGAACGTGACGAGAAACTGCTGGCGTTGATCCAGCGGGCCACGCTGGCTGGCAGCGGCGAGATCGTCCTGACTGATCAGGTCATCGATGACCTTGCGGCCAGCGATCCGGCCGACGTGCACATGCCCGCTCGAGTCGAGGTGGCCGTAGAGATCCGATCCACGTCCGTCGAGGCGCTGGCCCGCGGCCGGTTCACGGTGGCGGTGACCGGGACGCCACGGCCTGGCAGCAGCATGGCCGGCCGCCACGTCCACCTGCTGCCGCCAGACGGCCGCGACCTGATCGCGGCAACCTTCGCCGCGACCGGCACCGACGCGATCACCGCGCAGCTCTCCTTCGCCCCGCGTAAGCGGCGCAACGAGAACGTCGCTCGCACGGAGCAGCTCCTGACGCACGTGATCTCTGTGGCCGAACACCGCGAACCGGACGTACACCTGATCCCCCTGACGGACCTCGCGGTCACCGTGGACGACCGCCGCTTCTACCTCGTCCAGATGTCCACCGGCCGGTACATCGAGCCGCGGGTCACCCACGCCCTGGAGGCCGGCGTGCACACCCCGCCACTCGCGAGGTTCCTCGCCGAGATCACAACCGCCCGATCCGCTGTGTACAAGGGGTTCCACTTCGGCGCGGCGGCACAGCTTCCGCACCTTCCACGCGTTCGATACAGACGCACTGTTCTGTCCCCGGCACGTTGGTTGCTGGCAGCCGGTGAACTCCCCGGCCGCGGCGCCTCGATGGCCGAGTGGGACGCCGCGCTGGATGCCTGGCGCGCCGGGTGGCGAATTCCTGAGCACGTCGCGATGGTTGAGCACGACCGGCGGCAACCGGTGGATCTCGGCCACCCGCTCCACCGTCTCCTGCTGCGCACTCGGCTGGAGCGCGCCGGCCGCCTTGAACTGCGTGAGACGTCGACCCTGCCGGACGTGGCCTGGCTGGGTCGGGCGCACGAGGTGCTTATCCCCCTGGTGCTGGACGCTCAGGCCACCACGGCCCACGGGTCGATCATCGGCTCACCGCGAGCCGTGGCCACCGATGCCGGACACCTCCCTGGCGGGTCCACGATCGTGTACGCGCAGCTGTACGGGCATCCGGAACGTTTCGATGAGCTCCTGACCCAGCACATTCCCCGCCTGATCGACGCCTTCGGTGTCCACAGGCCGCGCTGGTGGTTCCGCCGGCATCGCGAGATGCGCAGCCCCGAGATCGATCAGTACCTCGCCGTGTACCTCTGGCTGCCGGAGCCGTCCGCGTACGGCTCAGCTGCCGAACGCCTCGCCGGGTGGGCGGATGGGTTGCGCCGAGAACACCTGCTCTCGCACGTCTCGCTCACCACCTACGAACCCCAGTCGGGACGCTACGGACACGGCCCAGTCTTGGACTACGTCCAGGACGTCTTCGCCGCCGACTCGGCCTCCGCCGTCGCCCAGATCAGCGCAGCCATCCGCGCAGGGGTGCATCCCCAGGCCCTGGCCGCCGCCAGCCTGGTCGACCTGTCGGTGAGCTACACCAGGTCCGCACACACAGGGCTGGGCTGGCTGATCCGCGAACTTCGTCAAGAACACGGAAGGCTGGACCCCGCGCTACGAGAACAGGCACTGGAACTGGCCGACCCACACGGCACCTGGACGAGGTTGCGATCCCTGCCCGGCGGATGCGACGTCCTGGCCGCATGGCGCACGCGCGCCGTCGCGCTGGCGGTTTACCGAGATGCCCTCGCCGACCAACGCGACCCGATGACGGTCCTGCGATCGCTCCTGCACCTGCACCACATTCGCGCTGTCGGTGTCGACCCGGTTGTCGAACGGGTCACCGGTCGGCTCGCACGGACCTGCGCGCTGCGCCACACCGCTCACCGCACGGAGAGCTGAGTGGCTACCTCGACAACCTCCCAACCCGGCATCGCGCAGACCGTTGATCTTTACGCCGCACGGCTGGCCCTGCCCGAACCCCCGCCCGAGAACGAACCCTGGGCACCACAGTCCCTCACGAGCGGCGCCGCGGGAATTGCCCTGCTGCACATCGAACGCGCCCACGCCGGGCACGGCACGTGGCAGCAGGCCCACAGCTGGATCCGCAGCGCGGTTGCCGGTCACGCCAACACAACAGACAACACCGGCCTGTACCTCGGCGCACCGGCGATCACCTTCATGCTGGGCGCCGCGGCAGCAGACGACACAGGCCACTACCGCGGCGCCCTCGCCGATGTCGACGGGCACGTGGCCGCGATCGCGCACCGCCGAGCTGACGCCGCGATGGCCCGCATCACGACCGGGGCGCTCCCAGGGTTCCGCGAATACGACGTGTTCTTCGGCCTGAGCGGGATCGGCGCGCTGCTGCTGCGACGCGACCCCCGGGGCAGCGCGATGGAGCGGATTCTCGACTACCTCGTCGCCTTGTCCAAGCCGCATAGGGTCGACGGCGAGGTCCTGCCGGGCTGGTGGGTCGGCCACGATCCGCACCGCCGTCTTTCTCCTGCCTACCGTGGCGGGCACGGCAACCTCGGCATGGCCCACGGGATTTCCGGGCCGCTGGCCTTGCTCAGTCAGGCGATGCGGCGCGGCATCACCGTCGACGGGCAGCACGAGGCGATCACAGCCATCTGCGCATGGCTCGACGCCTGGCGGCAGGACGGCGAAGCCGGACCCTGGTGGCCAGAATGGATCACCCTGTCCGACCTGCGCCGCGGCCGAGCAAGCCAACCCAGCCCGGCTCGCCCCAGCTGGTGCTACGGCACGCCCGGTCTTGCCCGCGCCGGCCAGCTCGCGGGCCTCGCCCTCGGTGATGCCCGCCGCCAGCAGACGTATGAGCAGGTACTCGTCCGGTGTCTGGACGATTCCGTGCAGCTGGGGCGGATCAAAAACGGTGGGCTGTGCCACGGTTGGGCCGGGGTGTACCAGACCGTCTGGCGCGCGGCCCACGACGCCGCAACCCCGACCCTTGCCGACCATCTGCCGCGCTTGGCCGAGAACCTGGTTCGGTGCGCTCGCCTCGGACTCGCGGCCGGTCCCGGGCTCCTGGATGGGGCGGCCGGCACGGCCCTCGCCCTGCACAGCGCCGCGCACACCGTCGCGCCACTCTCCAGGTGGGACGCATGTCTGCTGATCGACTGATGCCGCGAGCAGCGGGAGAAGAAGGCTGCACGGAAAACGCACTTGGTGTCGTGCGAGATGTCGAGAGCGCCGTTCTGAAGGTGTTGACCGGCACGCCACTGGGCGAAGCCGCCCACGAAGAGCGCATGGAGCCGGCGGACCTGGCTGAAGCCGCCGCGATCTACCGGCAGTCCGGACGGCACGCCCTCGAACAACACCTCACCGTGGGCTGGTGGCAGCTCTACATCGAGTTCACCGACTGGAACACCGCCGAGCAGACCGCCGTCGGCCGTATCGCGCCGCTGCTACACCATGCCGAAAACCGCGGCGCCGTCACCGCATGGTGGTTCATGCGCAAATACCCCTGCTGGAGGCTTCGGCTCCAACCAGGACCGGCCGGGCACACCGTGAAAACCAGCCTCGCGGCGGCCCTCGACGACCTCGTCGCCGACGGCCAGATCGCCCGGTGGTGGACAGGAATATACGAGGCAGAGACGGCGGCGTTCGGCGGCCGGATTGGAATGGACCTGGCCCACGAACTGTTTTGTGCCGACAGCAGCGCCATCGTGAACCTGATCCGCAACCGCGGCGCGGGGCTCGGCCGACGCGAATTGTCGTTGTTCCTGTGTACCAGCCTGCTGCGCGCGGCGGGTCTGGAATGGTACGAACAAGGCGACGTCTGGCACCGGGTCGCCCTGGAACGGCCCCTGCCTGCTGACGTCGCGACGTCGAAGCTGACAGCGATGGCCGGCGACGTCAGGCGGCTGATGCTCGTCGACGCTACTCCGGGCGGGCCCCTGCTGCGCACCGACGGCCCTCTTGCCTCCGCGGCCGGCTGGGCCGACGCCTTCCGCCAGGCCGGCCAGACCCTGGGCGCCGCGGCCCGCGCGGGCACACTGGGGCGGGGCCTTCGAGAGGTGACGAGCTATCTGGTGATCTTTCACTGGAACCGTCTCGGACTGCCCGTCCGGGTACAGAGCATCCTCGCCTGGGCGGCACGCGCCGCCATCCTAGAACCGCCCGCCGGGCCAGCCGACCGCCATCCAGCGATCCGACGCAACGGCGCCACAACACAGCCGATACGTCCAGCCCTGCCAGCCGGCGGCGACGCGGAACGGGCCGTGGCCCGTTTTCCCCTCGTCCAGCAGCGCCGTTTCCGCTGCACAGACCTCGAAACCCGCGTACGCACCGTGCGCGAGTGCGCGGAGGCCTGCCACGAGCCGGCCAACCCGCATGACCGGATCGATCTGGCCTGTACGGTGTGGAACCTGTCGGCGTTGATCGCGGCCGACTGCGGATTACCCTTCCTCGCGGTTGACCTGTGCCGACGGCAATTCCAGATATTCCATGCCGCGTGGCCCGTATCCGGCCGCGCGGCCATAGCCTCACTTCAGCCGCTGGTGAACCTCGCTCGTCTAACCTGCCGGGCCGGAAACCCCGAAGGGGCCTACCGCGATCTTGACCGGATAGATCGCGCCGTCCGCGCCGGTGGTGACGCCGTGATCCACGGCGAGCTCATCTCCTTTAACGGATTCACCCCTGTGGACGGCGAGCAGTCCACAGGGGCCCGGTGGCTTCGCGCTGTCATGCGCGACGATGGCACCCGCCACCTGGTCGCCGCCGGCCGTTGGGAGAATGCCGCAGCGCACGCAGCACGGTACGACGACGCCGAGGAAAAGCTCCGTGAATCCCGTCAGACGCGTATCATCGCGGACGCGCTCGGCGGATACACCGACTCTGCGCTCACCCTCATCAACAGCAGCGTGGCGAGCCAACCGTGGGAACACGCCGTGGCGGCATGCCTTCGCGCATACACCAACATCAAAGCCGCACGGCGGGACATCGTCGACCTTGACGCCATGCTCGACGCGGTCCGGGCCGCCCGCCTCTCCTCCGACCGACCCACAACACTGTTCCATATCCGACTTGGCCTGACAGCGGTCGACCTCTCCGCGGGGGCACTCCACGACGAGGTAGAGCTCCTGTGCGCTGAGCTGATCGACGAGGCCGAACAATCCGCAGACGCCTTCGCAGCCCGGGAAGTACTGGGCCATCCCGTCTGCCGGGCGCAGATGACCCCGGCCCAGGCCAGCGAGTTGACGGCGCTCGTCGAGCGAGCCGGTCTGGGCGCAGGATCCATCCCTGGATCGCTACTGGACGACCTGATGGCATCCGTTCAGACCGCCACGACCGTACTGGTACAGGCCCTCGACGTGCCAGACGGGCAGGAAATGGGTAGAGACGGCCGGTATGTCAGCATGACCGACGATTCGTCGTCGCTGGCGGAGCCTCTACCTACCTCACCCTCCGCGAAGCCGACAGCATCGAGGACGAGCTGACCATCACCGCCCCACGGTCCCAAGAGCCACCGCATCGCGGCCCAGCTCGCCGACTATCTCGATGTCTGTGGACCGCCAAGCGTTGAATTCCTCAAGCCGGGAGCAGGTCCGGTAGGTCAGGATGTGGGTGCGCTGAGGAGGAGCGCGTCATGCCCAAGTTGCTGCCAGCACACGACGCAGATCGCCGCGGTAGGAGCGGAGGAGAGCCGAGCTTTCCTGGATCCCGTATCGCTAGCCCGTGACTCGTTATCCCGTGCTGTTCACCGCTCGGCGGCTTACGGGAGCCGACCAGCTGGCGGGCGGAACGGGGTCAAGGGACGCGACCTTTATCTTGTCCCAGCGGTAGCGTACCGTCGCCGCACCCGCGGTCGGACAGCACAGAGGATCGTTGGAATGATACAAATCGTATCCGATGGCCACGACGTCGCTGGTGGACCAGATCCACCGGATGGTCGCACTCGGCCGTGCGGTGTCGGCTCCGACCAGGCGGCCGCGGTGGAAGAGGAAGGCGCGCTGCGGGTGCCCGTCCACGGAGCCGCTCCGCCGCGCGACGATCACGCTGAGATCGTCGTTCTGTTTGAAGCCGCCTGTCTGGGTGGCGGTGTACCCCTGTGACCGGATGGCGGTCAGGGCCTGATCAAGATTCAGCGAGGGCGTCGCCGACGGTGATACCGGCGCCGCACGGGCGACTCCGCCACCCCAGCCGGTAAGCACGACGGCGGCAATCATCATAGAAATAACGAAAGAGCGCCTTAAGATCATGAATAGCTCCTTGTCTCAGGCCTGTCCGGCGAATCTAGACGCCTGCCTCGCTCCCGGCCACCCGGTTGTCCACCGCATCCCGCATATCCCTTTCGTCGGCCGTCGCAACGTCACACCGATATTTCCCGGTCAGCGGTCAGCGGTCAGCGGTCAGCGGTCAGCGGTTATGCCGGATTCCGGCCGACTGGAAGCTAGTCGTCGGTAGAGAGAACTCGTCAGCAACAGTTCCTCGTGCCGGCCGGTGGCCACCACCTGCCCCTTGTCGAGCACGATGATGCGGTCCGCCGCCTGTACCGTGGAGATCCGGTGTGCGATAACCAGAAGTGCGCCGGTGGCTGAGATCTCCCGCATCGCCTGGGTCAGCGCGTGTTCGTTCATGGAATCCATCTGCGAAGTCGGTTCATCCATGAGCAAGACGGCGGGCCGGGCCAGGAGAGCCCGGGCGATGGCCACCCGTTGGCGTTCCCCGCCGGACAGCAGGACACCGTGGTCACCGACTTCGGTATCCAGGCCGGCGGGCACCCGCGCGAGCAGATCCGTCAGGCTCGCGGTGCGGACGGCCCATTCGAGATCTTCCTCGGTCGCGTGGGGTGCGGCATACTGGATGTTGTCGCGGAGGGTGCCCTGTAGTACCGGGGCCTGCTGCTCGACCAGGTTCACCCAGGCGCGGGCCGTCGAGCGGTCGATGGTGCGGACGTCCCGCCCGTCGAACAGAATCTCCCCACGGTCCGGGTCGTAGAATCGTTCGATGAGCTGGAGCACGGTGGACTTGCCGGCACCGGACCTACCGACCAGTGCGATGTGGCCGTGACTCGGCACTGTGAATGACACGTCGCGAAGTACCGGCTCTGTCCCGTAACCAAACTGCACGCCACGAAACTCGATCGCCGGTGTGTCGTGCGACCGGCCGACTACCTTGCCATTGCTGTCGGTGCGCGCAGCCTGGGCCACTGGCCGGCCGTTGTCCCAGCTGGGGTACCACTGCCCGGCTCCGTCCTGTTCATCGGCTTCGCGCGGGAGCGTGAAGACCGCGTTGACCCGTTGCAGCCCGCCCATACCCCGCTGGATCGTGCCCGCGGCCTCGAACAGTTCGGAGAGGGGCATGACAAGGTATGTGACGTAGAGCAGGAATGCGACGAGATCGCCCAGCGATGTCGAGCCTTTCGCGACGAGCACTCCACCGACGAGCAGTATCACCAGAATCGAACCGTGGATGGTCAACTCGACCGCAGGGGTGACAATCGAGTCCAGTTTGGCCATCCGCACCCCGGCGTGATAGGCCTCTTTGACATGCACGCCGATACGTTCGGCCTCTCGCTGCTCGGCGCGGCTGGCCCGGACGGTACGAATTGCGCTGAGCGCCCTTTCGAGGTCGGCGGTCATGTTCCCGACGCTGGCCTGACTGCGTTCTGAGGTGACACGGATACGCACCAACACGCCCAGCACCATCGTGGCGGCTGCCGCGACCGCGACCAGTACGATCAGGAACAGCAACGGGTTAAGCCAGATCATCGCCGCCACGGTCCCGATCACACCGATCGAGCTCGTGACGATCACCGTGAAGCTGTAGGCCACGGCCTCTCGGACGAGGGTCGTATCGGTGTTGGCGCGCGAGATCAGGTCACCCATCCGCTGCCGGTCGTAGATTCCGATGCGCAGCCGCAGCAGGTGACCGATCAGGCGTGTCCGCAGGCCGAACAGAATCTGCTGGCCGGTGCGCCCCAACAGGTAGTTCCCACAGCTGTCGATCAATGCCTGGCCGGCGAACAACACGAGAAGCAGCGCGACCATCCAGGTGGGGATCCCGCCAGCCTGCGCGGCGTCGATCACGTTTTTCACCAGGAGCGGCTGCGCAATTCCGAGAACAGTTCCGATCAGGGTTAGCCCGGTCGCGATGCCGATGGGTCGACCGTGCCCGCGCAGCAGGCGCCACAAGTCACCGATCGGCCATTTGCGACCCTCGGGAACCGCTGGAAGCGGCTCCGTCGCGATACCCCGGGATGCGTCGCTCATGGCACCGGGACGCCTTTGGGAGGAACGGCGACCAGCGGCCGGAAGTAGCCGGTCGGTTCCCGTTCGCCCACCATGATGCCTTCCGCCTCCACCCAAGCGTGCGCCGCGAACGGAGCGACCCTGCGAATGCCGACGCACCACGTCGGCCACACTCCTGACGCCCGGCAGAGCAGCGCGGTGGCAACAGACCGGGGAACACAGCCCTGCGCGCCCCGGCACAGGATGCTCACCGTCATAACGGCCTCCCGTGCGGCCAGTGTCTGCTCGTAGTCGGCCGGCCGAGCGCCGTGCTGCAGCCAGGTCAGGACGGAACGGATCCGGCCGGGCGGCTGGGTGGCCAGAAGTCTGGCGGCCACGACCGCGGCGATCGCCAGTGGCCGTCGGCGCAGTGGCAGTTCTCCTCCTCGACGGGGCAACGACATGGGTGTGCTCATCGGGCGGCACCTTCCTCGTGAACGTGCTCCGCTCGGCGTGCGACGACGGACGGGGGTGGCTCCCGTCAGCGGGCGCAGTCGGTGGCGATCAACCCGGCCGTGTCGAGTTGGGCCAGCAGGGTCTGTATGTCCCGGTTCGCGGTGGTGACATCCACCTCGTAACTGTTGACCACAGCGTCGGCTGCTTCGGCGGTGCTGCCGCCGTCGAGCAGTAGCCGCAGGACAAGTGCCCCGATCGGGTTGAGTGTCCAGTAACGGCCGCTGCGTTCATCCAGGAGCCCGATCCCATAGTCGGTTTCCGCGTGGACGACGCCTTTGCGTAGCACCAGCATCTATTCTCCCACGGAGTCCTTACGCCTGAGTAGGCTGCGCCTTCACGGTCCGGTCGCCGGCGAGTACCCGCAACCACATCTCACAAGCGAAGGTCTGCTGAAGGGGCTCGTGAGCCAGCGAAGGCCCGTGGGAGTACCGACAGCCGGCCCGTAGTTTCTCGGCGTCGACCAGTCCGAGAGCGGCAAGCATCGAGTCCTCGGACAATGCCAGCAGCCAGTCACGGTTGGCAGACAGCCCTGCTTCTTCCTCGGTCGATCCTTCCGCTTTTGTGACGCGCCCCAGCGAGACCGCTGGCACGATTCCGCGCATAGCCTCCTTGAGTAGCGGCTTGTACTCCCAGGGGGTGGACCGTTCTTCCGGACGTACCATGAGGGACGCCTCGATGACCCGGTCGTCGAGGAAGGGCGCGGCGATCGGGATGCGGCTGGGCGCGGCGAGCTGGGAGAACAGGCGAACGGCTCCGGCCCCGGAGCGGATGGACAGGATGTCACAGTGCTGGTCACGGGTGCCAGCCAGCGGGCGGGCCGATCCCAGGACCGCGTCGAACGCCTCACGCACCAGGCAGACGCCGTCCGCGGTCACCCACGGCGCCAGCCGTGGCGCAGCGGCCCAGTCCAGGTCGGGCAGCGGTTGCCTCCGCCCGGAGCCGGTCACCTGCGCGGCCACGTCGGACAGAGCGGCGTGGTACGAGCGCGGGCGCAGCATCATCCACAGGCTTGCCGGCAATGGCCATCGGTTGTGGGCCCGCAAGCCGCGGAGCCGGTCGAAGGCGGTCCACGGGTGGCGGCGGACCAGCGTGTACAGGTAGTTCGGCGTTCCCTCGAGGACCTCGTCACCACCGAGTCCGGTCAGGTGCACCCGGGGTTGGTACGGGGCCAGCCGGTGGAATCCGGCGAGCATTTTCGCCCGGTCGATAATCCCGATGAAGGGCCTGTCCAACTGTTCGTCGGTGGTCGCGATTCCGTCATAGACAAGTGGAAGATCTTCACGTGGCAGGATCTCGTGTACTGCCGTCGGCAGGTTCTCGATGGCGAGAGCAGCCCACTCCGCGTCGTCGTCCCCCGGGTCCCGTCCGATTCCGGTGTAGGCGACGAGAGCGATCGGATGCCGAGCGGCGAGAAAGCACAACGAGGTCGAGTCGAGTCCGCCGGACAGGTCGCTGCTCACAGTGCCACCCATACCGGCGCGAACGCCTACGGCCTCGGTGAGTGCATGCCGTAGCAGCCGTGCGCCCTGCGCCAACGGAAGTACAGGCTCGGGTTGTCGCCACCAACGAATCCGGCTTGGCCGCCCGTTTCCGGCAACCAGGAGGAAATGATCCGACGGTACCGCTTCGATGTTTCGCCACATCGGCTGGTCGTCCAACGGGTACGGCGCTATCGGGTCGAGGAGTGCCAGTGCAACGGCGTGCATGTCCAACTCGCCACCGGTGACAGCGGCCAGTACATCGGCCCGGTCCGCGGCGATCACCTGGTCGTCGACCACGACGTAGAAGACCCGCCGTGTACCTGACGCGGTGCCCTGGACACGGCGACGGCCGTCGATCTCGGCGATGATGTGGAAGCTTCCTGGCAACGAGCAGGCCAAGGTGTCGAGCGAGGCCACATCCCGGGTGCGTTCGAGAACGCGCGTGAGGTAGGCGACGTCGACCGGGCAACATCCTATCAGCGTTATCCGGGACCGTCCCGTGACCGCTGTAATGATCCCATCCCGGGGCCAGTCGCCCAACAGCCATGGCCGGCCAGAATCGTAGCGGACCGACTCGGTGGCATGGTCGGTGATCTCGGCGGCGACCGCGGCAGCGACACCGGAGTCCGGTAGCACCACGAACCACGGGGTTCCGGTGGGCAGCGTAGGAAATCCGGTCATCTCGTCAGGGCCCCGTTCCTTCTCGGCGGTCGGTACCAGTACCCCGATACCCCGATGAGTGGGCGGGTGGCGGCAGCTGTAGGGCCACCACCACCCGCCCCGTTCGGCTCACGGCCTGTCAGGTGATTGCTGCCGGGTGTGGGCGGAAATCCAGACTTCTCCTACCCGACACCCACGCGTCCTACCCGACACCCACGCGACACGTGAGGAGTCGATCCGGCTACTTACCTCCGAACCTGCCTCGGCGTCCCTCAAATTCGCCAAAGTCGCGGAAGCCGCGGCGCCGGCCGAAGAAGTCACGCCCGTGTCCCCAGTAGTGGCCACCGGTGATCGTGGCGAAGGCGCCGGCCTCGTGCAGAGCAGGCGCCTCGTAGGAAGCCTTCATGGATCCCTCCCGTCGAAGTCTGTGGTTGTCTGGTCGCCGGACGATCTGATCTTTTCCGACTGGGCCGATCGCTGATCGGGACCAGTATCTTGTCTACGTTCCGTGTCCGGCTGGTGTTAACTGTTCCACCGAGAGGTTCAATTTTGGTTCAGCCTGCATACATCCGCCGATTGATGCGCCTCATCGGTACCCGCACTGATCGGACGGTAGGCCCGGGTTGGTGGCGTTGTCGGCCACCAGCGTCTCGTTGTCGGCCGAAAGGATCTGATGATGAAGCCGCCGTAGGTCGACACCGGGCTCTATTCCAAGATCGTTTGCAAGGCGGTCGTACACGGTCCGGTAGGCGGACAGGGCTTCGGCTCGACGGCCCGAACGGTCCAGTGCGACCAGGAGTTGACCCCAGAGGCGTTCCCGGAGCGGATATTCCACTATGAGTGCACGCAGCGTGGGTAGGATGATCTCAGGTTGGCCCAGGGCGAGGCGGGCATCCATCAGGTCCTCCCAGACTGCCCAGCGCTGTTCCTCAAGCCGGGCGGTCTCGGCGAGCGCGATGTCCGCGGGCAATTCTTCGAAGGGTTGACCACGCCATAGCTTCAGAGCTTCCTCGAAGTATTCAATGGCTTTCTCGCGGGTGCCGGAACGCAATGTTTCCCGACCCCTGTCCGCCATCCTCCCGAATATGGAGAAGTCCATTTCTTCGGGCAACACGTTGATGCGGTACCCGCCTCTTTTGCTTTCAATTCTGCCGAATGCATCCCGGCTGGGCGGCAGCGCATGACGCAACTGGGAGACATAGGTCTTGATGTTTCCGGAGGCGGAACGAGGCGGCTCGTCCTCCCAGAGGGAGGAGCAAATCCGGTCAACGCCGACCCAGGTGTTGGAGTTCAGCAGCAGCAAGGAAAGCAGTACCCGTGGTTTGCCCTGATGAATATCCACGGGCTCGCCGTCCGGATCGTATACTTCCAGTGGTCCTAGTATGCGAAAAAGAGCTTTCCCGCTCAGGGTATCACCCATACGCCTTGCGGTACCCGGTCGACAGCCGGGTTAAGCCCGGCTATCGCGGTCGGGTATCGCAGGTGGCACGTATTATCTGGAAATGTTATTCAAAACTCCTGTTAATATTGGAAAGTCGTGCGAATGAAGAAGATGTCGATCGCTCGTCAACCAGTGGCCTTGGATTGTGAGGCCCGGAGGTGTCAGGCGGAGTCGGTGGGGTTCAACAGGTTCGCCACGATGCCGTCAGGGTCGGGACCGGTCCCGGTGGGCGGTGTGCTCGGTGTCGTCGACGTCCCGATTGTCGGCGTTGTCGCCGCCGGCGTGGGGCTGGCGGTGGGGGCGTGTGCGTTCCCCGGGCGCCCGGGGGTGCTCGGAGCGGGGCCCGCGCTCGGCGGAACGTCAGCGGTGGCCGGGCCCGATGCGGTGGGCTCGGTGGGAGGACCCGCGCTGGAAGCCGGCGCGGCGGAGGGGTTCACCGGCAGCGCCGCGGTCGGGTCCCCGACGACCGGTTCCCGCGTGGGTGAATGGTCCACCGGGGTCGAAACGGCGGCCGGAGCGCCCGCCCGCGACGGTGGCGTGAACCCGGCGGCGGTGAGGGTGTCGTCCACACCGTGCACGTAGTCGAGGGCGTCGGATGCCATCGTGCGCAGCTGACCACCGGGCAGGCCGTCGAGCAGGGTCCGCAGATCCCGGGTCTGGTCGGCGGTGAAATCCCGGACCGCGCGCAGTGCGTCGTCGCTGCCGTTGCGAGCCTCGGCGACCAGCACGTCCCCGCCGGCCGCCGCCTCGTTGCGCCAGGCTGCCAGAAGACCGCGAATCTCGGTGGTCTTCGTCGGAAGCCGTCCGTCGTCCATGAGAGTCTGGATCTCACCCAGCCTGGTCCGGGCGATGTCGAGGTGGACCTTGGCCTTTTCGACACGGTTGCTGGTGAGATCAAGCTGGATCTGCTCGACCCGGAGCTTGAGCCCGTAGAAGGGTTCACCGGGAACCGCCCGATGAGCGTTGACCGCGATACCCGTCACCAGGACCGACGTGGCAAGGGCGCCGATCAGAGCCGGGCGGGCACCGACCCACGCGCGCGAGCCGCGCCCGGGTGCCCTTTCCTCGCCGGTCAGGCGTTCGTTGGTCAGACGTTTGCCGTTGACGGTTTCGGTGGCTGGGAGCTCGCGGTTGCGGAGCTCGCGGTTGCGGAGCTCGCGGTTGTGGAGCTCGCGGTTGTGGAGCTCGCTGGTCGGGGGTTCGGCGAGCAGATGGGCGCGCAGGGACGCGCGGAACTCCTCGCGCGGCGACACCTGTTCACAGGCTCGCAGCGCGGTGACGACGTCCAGCCTGGTGCGGTCGCGCATGCCCACGACAGGCTGCCGACCGTCGATCAACCGGTCAAGGCGTTCCGCTCGTCGCCTGGTGAGTGATACTCCCATGGCGTCCCCCCCGTTCCCCCTGTACGGTGCGCAGCCCAGGCGCTGGTCGGCACCCGCATACACCGTCCGCTCCCATGGTGACGGGGAACACCCCGCGCGGGCACGTATCTCGCCCTCGCCGTCCACGGTGATTCGTCCGGACGGTTTGATCCGGCCGGCACGGAATCCACCCTGAACGATCGCCAAATCATCATTTGATCTATCCCACCGTGAGGGTCACCTTGGTGCCCTGTTGGACCTGGCTTCCGGCGGGCGGGTTCATGCTCTTGACGGTGTCGCCGGAGAAGGGGAACCAGTCGCGTTCGGCCTTCAGCCCGGCGTGTTGCAGTACTCGCGCGGCGGCCTGGTACTTGAGGCCGACAACATCGGGAACGTCGACCAGCTGACCGCTGCCGTCCCCGCCGTTGCCCCCTCCACCTGTGTCGGGCGGACCCTTGGAGACGAACAGGGTGACCGCCGAGCCGCGGTTGACCTGCTGCCCGGGGTCGGGGGAGGTGCGCACGACGCTGCCGGCGGCGACGGTGTCGTCGTTGATGTCCGCACGGTTGACGGTGAGACCGAGTGTCTGGAGCTGGCTGCGGGCCTGTTCGAACGTCAGCTGGATCACGTACGGCATGATGACGGTGGCCGGGCCGGTGCTGACGATCAACGTCACCGCGGTGCCCTGGGCGAGCTCGGTGCCCGCGGCCGGGTCCGTTTTGATCACGTTACCGGCCGCGATCGCGGCGTTGGCTTCCTGGCGTGAGGTAGGCGTCACGTTGAGCTGTTGGCGGGTGAGCCTGCTCTGGGCTTCGGCCACCGACAGGGTGGCGACGTCGGGCACGTGGACCTTTGCCTTGCCCAGGCTGAGGCGTACCCGCACCGTACTTCCGGGCTTCACCTCGGCGGTGCTGGCCGGATTCTGCTCCATGACCCGGCCCTCGGTGAACGTGTCGCTGGTGGCGGCATCATCGAAGACCACGGCCAGCCCGGCCTCGGTGAGCGTCCGTTCCGCCGTGGCCCGGTCGAGACCAACCAGCGGGGGGACCCGTACCGTGCCCGGCCCGGACAGCGCCCTTGCCCCGGCGAACACTGCGACCAGGGCGATGAGCGTGACCACGGCTATCGCCACGAGCCTGCCGACCGACCATCGCGACCGTCGCCGGTAGTGCGGCGCGAGACCGTGCAGGTCCCCCCCGCCACGTTCGTAGCCGGTGGTCGCCCGGGAGCCGTCGACCGCAGCCAGCCCCGGGTGGGTGCCGTCGGGGTAGCGGTCGGGGTAGCCGTCGGACGGGGCTGGCTCCTGGCCGGGCTCCGGTAGGTACGCCGCGAGCTCGCGCAGCTCGTCCAGCATGGCGGCGCCGTCGGCGGGCCGCCGGTTCGGGTCGCGTGCGGTGGCGCGGAGCACGAGCGTGTCCAGCGCGGCGGGGATGCCCGGAACGGCTGCGGACGGCGCGGGAACATCGCCGTGCACGGACTGGTAGGCAAGCGACATCGGGGTGCTGCCGCTGTGGGGCAACTGCCCGGTCAGCATCTCGTACAGCACGACTCCGGCGGCGTAGATGTCGCTGCGGGTGTCGGCCGAGCCGTCGCTGACCTGCTCGGGTGCGAGATAGCCGACGGTCCCCATCACGACACCTTGTGTCATGGCGTAGGTCGCCTGGTTGACGGGCCGGGCGAGCCCGAAGTCCGCGACCTTCACCTGGCCGTCGTTGCCCAGCAGGATGTTCTCCGGCTTGATGTCACGGTGTATGAGGCCGGCGTCGTGGGCGGCCGTGAGAGCTTCGAGGACCGGCTCGATGATCTCGACAGCCTCGGCCGGGGTCAGTCGACCACGGTTGCCGATGTGCTGGCGCAGGGTCTGCCCCCGGACAAGCTCCATCACCAGATAGATGACATGCCCGTGGGGCCCGTTGTCACTGCCCTGATCGAGGATGGAGACCGCACGCGGGGTGTTCAGCCGCGCCGCGGCGGTGGCCTCTCGGTGGAAGCGCCGGACGAAGTCCTGATCGTGCGCGAAGGCGGGATGCATGACCTTGAGAGCGACCAGCCGGTCAAGCCGGTTGTCGTGCGCGACATAGACCGTCGCCATGCCGCCTACCGCGATGCGTTCCTGCGCGGTGTAGCGCCCGTCCAGTAACCGTCCGATGACGGGGTCTGTGACGGTCGCGTCCATATGGCACAGCTTACGATCGCGTGCTCCGGTCGCGGGCATCCGGTCGGATGGGGCCCGTTGTGATGCGCCGGTGGGGCCCGTTGTGATGCGCCGGCAGCTGTCATGCGCAGGCAGATCGAAACCGCGGGGAAACCTGCGCGGGGAAACGGGTACCGGGCTACCCTCGCCGACATGGAGCGGATTGTCGTCGTGGGCGCGGGACTCGCCGGGGGCCGGACCTGCCAGGAGCTGCGGGCTGGCGGGTATACCGGGACGCTGACCCTGCTTGGTGCCGAGGACCACCTCCCGTACGACCGACCGCCACTGTCAAAGGCTGTGCTCGCCGGACGCAGGGACGACACCACGTTGCCTGTTGACCTGGGCGATGTCGAGCTGCTTCTCGGCCGCCGCGCCACCGGGCTGCGGCCGGGGGCCCTCGACACCGATCGTGGTCCGCTCGATTTCGACGGCCTGGTCATCGCCACCGGTGCCGATCCGGTGCGGCTGCCCGGTGACGGGCGCCAGCGGGTACTGCGCACCATCGACGATGCCCGCGCGTTACGGGAGGTCCTGCGTCCGGGTCTGCGACTCGCGGTGGTCGGGGCGGGCTGGATCGGCGCGGAGGTGGCTACGGCCGCCGCGGCCGCCGGTGCGGCGGTGACCGTCGTCGAGGCTGCGGACGTCCCGTTGGCGCAGGCGCTCGGGGACGAGGTCGGCTCTCGCATGATCGACTGGTATGCCCAGGCCGGCGTGACGTTGCGGCTGGACACCGCGGTCCACGCCGTCCAGCCGGACGGGCTTGCACTCGTCGGCGGCGAGCACCTGCTCGCAGACGAGATCGTGGTTGGCGTCGGGGTCCGGCCGGCCACCGGTTGGCTCGTCGGTTGCGGGCTCGCGCTCGACCGTGGGGTCGTCGTGGACGAACACCTTGCCGCGGACTGGTCCACACCGGTTGTCTGCGTCGGCGACAGCGCCGCATGGTGGTCGCTGCGCTACTCGACACGGATGCGGGTCGAACACTGGGACTGTGCCCAGCAGTCACCGGTTGTCGCCGCGGCCACCCTGCTGCGTGCAGACGCGACTACACCGTTGCGTGCAGACGCGACTACACCGTTGCCCGCAGACGCGGGTACCCCTCCGGAGGACGTCGCGGTCTATGACCCGGTGCCCTATTTCTGGTCCGACCAGTTCGATCGAATGATCCAATTTGCGGGTCGCCGCCCGGCCGACGCGAAGCCGGTGTGGCGCGGCGACCCGAGCCAGCCCAAGGGTTGGTCGGCGGGCTGGTTCGACGATGCCGGCCAGCTGGCGGCTGTGGTCGCCGTCGGGCGACCGGCGGATGTCGTGCGTGGCCGGCGCCTGATGGTCGCCGGTGCCACGATCGACCCGACCCGGTTCGCGGACGCGTCGACACCGTTGGGCTGATCCGGCCTTCGGCCGGGCGCTCTTACTGGGGGCCGCGCGTAGGCGAACATGCGCGGGTAGGAACATGATTGCGCGGCTGTTGGCCCGATGGGCGGGCAGCGACCGGTATGGTCATGAGTCATCGGTGTTTCGGGACGAGACCCCCGTCGGGATGCCGCCCGGGCGATTACTACAGTTCCTGCGTGCCCCGCATTCACCTGGTCTCGAACCTGCCCGGCGCGAGCGTTCTCGGCGACCACCTGCGGGGCGCTGGGCTCGGGCCCACCTCCGCGAGATCCGCCGACGCCCTCCTCGTGCTCATCGATCGGCCGCTCGACGGGGTCGAACAGGACGTGTTGGATCGCGCGCGCCAGTCCGTCCCCGTGCTGCTCGCCGGCCCCACCCTGCGGTCGCTGCCACCTGACAGTCCGCTGGTCGAGGCGTCGGGGCTGCTTCCCGGGCGAGTGATCCCGGCTCACGAGCTCAGCCTGATTCCTGGCCCGGACGGTGGTGACTTCACCGCCCGTATCGGCGACTTCCGCCCGGTCGACCAGTGGGTCATACCTGACAAGATTGTCGACGACGTGCAGCAGTTGCTGATGGTTCGCCACGAGTTGGCCGATCATGCGGTGTGCACCTGGCGTCCGTCCACGGGGCTGGGCATGTTCACCCTCGGCTCGGGCGGCCGGGTGCTGGCTGATCCGGCATACCATCGGCTGATCGGGCGGTGGCTACGCCACGCCCTCGGGGTCCTTGATGCGCCGCCGGTGCGGGTGGGGCTGCTCGGCACGGCCGACTCCGCCGCCGCCCACCACATGGCCGTCGAGGCGACCGAAGGCCTGGAGATGACCGCTGTCTGTGACGGTGGGTCCCGTCCGTCGGGTCGTGGTGGCGACCGCGGTGCCCGCCGGATCGCCAATCCAGCTGAGTTGGTGGCAGACCCCGAGGTGGGTCTGGTCATCGTTGCCACGCCGACCCACACCCATGCCGAGTGGGCCATGCGGGCGCTGGATGCCGGAAAGCATGTCGTCGTCGAACAGCCCTTCTGCCTGGCCACCCAGGAGGCTGACGATCTCATCTCCGCCGCGGCCGAACGCGGCCTCGTCCTGGCCGTGCACCCCGACCAGCGCGACGATCCCGGCTGCCGGGCACTGCGGGCCGCGGTCAGATCGGGCGCTGTCGGCGACGTGCTGTGGCTGGAGACGTTCCAGGGTGCGTTCGCGCGTCCCGCCGGAACCTGGCATGACGACGTCAGAGTGAGCGGGGGCGTCATCTACGATCGCGGGTTCGCCCATCTGGACTTGATTCTCGACCTGCTGACCGAACCCGTCGAGTGGGTGTCGGCATCCGCCCACAAGCGGGTCTGGCACCACGTCAGCAACGCCGACCATATCCGGATCCTGCTCCACTTCGCCGACGGTGCCGAAGCGCAGGTCACGATCTCCGACCTCGCCGCGGTGGCGTGGCCGAGGTTGCATGCCATGGGCGCTACCGGCTCGATCGTCAGCGAGGTCATGGCGGAGTCGGCGGGGCCGGGCTCGCGATCCGGGCGGCATTCCGAGCGCACGCCCGAGGCCTTCCCCGCCCCGTTGAACCTGGTCACCGGGGACGGAAACCGGACCCGCCTGGCATTTCCGCCACCGGCTACCTCGGGCTTCCACAGCGAGCTGGCGGACCGCCTGGTCTCGGGCTGGCCGATGCCGTATCCGGTGGAGGCGGCCCGGCGGGTGGTGGCCGTGATGGAGGCGGCCACCCGATCGGTGGCCGCAGGCGCGGCCCCCGTCACCCCGGCGTGACCAAGAGCCGTTGCCCGGTGTTTACTTTGACCGTGGATTGGCTGACACTGCCCGATGTCGCTGACATGCTCGGGCTGCCCATCACGCGGGTACGACAGCTGGTGGGAGACCGCAAGCTGCTCGCCGTACGCTCAGCGGGCGTCCTGCGGGTGCCCGCTGAGTTCATCGTGGATGGAGCGATCGTCAAAGGCCTTCCCGGCCTGCTGACGGTGCTGACGGACGCGGGGTTTTCCGACGAGGAGGTGATCGACTGGCTCTTCCGGGAAGACCCGACCCTGCCCGGTACCCCCGTGCGGGCGCTGGCGGAAAACCGTGGCCGGGAAGTCAAACGCCGGGCCCAGGCCCTGGCCTTTTGACCGTGGGGTGCGCCGCAGGCCGGGGCATGGCACACATAGGGTCATGGCTATGGTGCTGCCTTCTGGTGATCTGATCTCGCAGGTACCGTCGCCGACGGTGCCGGTGCGGCAGGCGCGGCTCGCCGATGCTCGGCTCTACCTGTGCACCGGGCGCCAGCCGGCGTTTCCCGCGTTCGTCGACGACGTTCTCGCCGGCGGTGTGGACATCGTCCAGCTCCGTGAAAAAGGCCTGGAATGGCAGCCCGAGGCCGATCTGCTCGCCGTGATGCGGGAGATCGCCCAGCGGCGCGCGGCGCTGGTGAGTGCCAACGATCGTGCCGACCTCGCCGCTTTCACCGGCGTGGACGTGTTGCACGTGGGGCAGTGCGACATCCCACCCCGGCTCGCCCGGACGCTGCTCGGCCCGGACGTGCTGATCGGGCGGTCCACCCATGATCCCGAACAGCTCACCGCCGCGATCGAGGATCCCGACGTGGACTACTTCTGCGTCGGGCCGGTGTGGGCGACGCCCACCAAACAAGGGCGCGCCCCGGTCGGGCTGGATCTGCCGCGTCTGGCCGCTCGGCTCGCCCCGCCGTTCGCATCCGGGGTCAAGCCGTGGTTCGTCACCGGCGGGGTGGACGCGACAACGCTCGACGAGATCCTCGACACCGGCGCCCGGCGGGTGGTCGTCGTCCGGGGCATCACCGGGGCAGCGGACCCGGGTGCCGCCGCGGCGGGCCTGACCGGCCGGCTCCGCGCGGCCTGACCCGAGCACGGTGCGGCACCTGACGTACCTCGCGGTCCTCGCGGCCTGTCTGATCGGGACCGCGCCGCTGGAGGTGATCTTTCGCACCCGGGTGTACGCGCGGCCGGTGCGGTTGTTGTTGACGTTGCTGCCGGTGGGCGTCGTGTTCACCGGTTGGGATGTCTATGCGATCTCACGGCGGCACTGGGCCTATGACCGTGCCCAGATGTCCGGGGTGCGCCCGGTCGGCGGGCTGCCGCTGGAGGAGCTGCTGTTCTTTCTGGTGGTGCCGGTCTGCGCAGTCTTGACGCTGGAAGCCGTCCGTGCGGTCAAGGGCTGGCCGGTCGGTGACGAGCCCGCGGGTGACGAGCCGGCGGGTGACATGCCCGCAGGTGACAGCCCTTGAGCTACACCGCGCTTGCGGCCGTCGGCGTCGCCGCCACCGTGCTCCTCGATCTCGCGGTGCTGCGGACCAGAGTGCTTGTCCGAAAGGCCTTCTGGGTTGCCTATGCCATCATCATCGTCTTCCAGTTGATCACGAACGGTGTCCTGACCGGCCTGGCGATCGTCACCTACGATCCCCGCGCGATTCTCGGCCCCCGGTTCGTGTACGCCCCGGTCGAGGATCTGCTGTTCGGGTTCGCCCTGGTCACCCAGACGCTGTCCTGGTGGGTCTACTGGGGGCGCCGTCTGGATGGAGCGAAGCCGGCGCATCATCGCTTCAAGGGCTAGGCCGGTGGGCCCAGCTGAATCGTACGTTCGGTTGTTTGTCCCGAATGCAGTCCGCAGGCACGTCGGCTATTGTGCATCTGTGACGACTTTGCGGATCTCGGATGTGGCCGGCCTGCTGGGTGTCAGTGACGACACGGTCCGACGGTGGGCGGACGCCGGCAAACTGCCGCTGGTCCGCGACGACAGCGGCCGCCAAGCCGTCGAGGGCGCGGCGCTGGCCCGGTTCAGCACGGAGCTCGCGGCGTCGGTGGACCGGCCGCCGGCGGTCGACGCCGCGGTGGTGGGCGAGTCGGCCCGTAACCGGTTCCCTGGGATCGTGACCCGCGTGGTGCGGGACGGGGTGATGGCGCAGGTCGAGATCCAGGCCGGTCCGCACCGGATCGTGTCGTTGATGAGCCGGGAGTCCGCCGACGAGCTCGGTCTGGAGCCCGGAGTGATCGCCGTGGCGTCGGTGAAGTCGACGAACGTGGTGATGGAACTTCCTCAGCAGCGCCGCTGAACCGCCTGTCCGGCCGGTGCATCGACGCCGGCGGATGTTCTTCGTTGAGGGGGATGCGTGGGAACGCGATCGAAATTCTGGGCGCTGTGTGCGCTGGTGTGTGCGGTTCTGGTGGGATGTGGTTCGAGTACGACCAGTTCCAACGCGACCGCCCCGCCGTCGACGTCGCCGGCGGGGACACCTGCGCTGACCGGGACGGTGACGGTGTTCGCGGCTTCGTCGCTGACCGAGTCGTTCACCGAACTCGGCAAGCAGTTCGAGGCGGCGCATCCCGGGGTGAGCGTGAAGTTCAACTTCGGAGCGAGCTCGACGCTGGCGACCCAACTCACCCAGGGTGCGCCCGCGGACGTGTTCGCCTCGGCCAGCGCGACGAACATGGCAGCCGTTGTGACTGCCGGGCAGGCGGCCAACCCGACGACGTTCGCGAAGAACTCGATGGAGATCGTGACTCCGCCGAACAACCCGGCGAACATCGCGGCCGTCGCCGACCTGGCGAAGCCGGGGGTGAAGGTCGCGCTGTGTCAGGCGCAGGTCCCGTGCGGGGTGACCGCCGTGAAGGTCTTCTCCAACGCGGGTGTCACGGTCACGGCGACGACCTACGGCGCGGACGTGAAGGCGGTCCTGACCACGGTCGAACTCGGTGAGGTCGACGCCGGCATGGTGTATGTCACCGACGCCCAGACCGCGGCCGCGAAGGTGAAGGGGATCGCGATCCCCGCGGCGCAGAACGCCACCACGGCCTATCCGATCGCTGCCCTGACCAAGGCGCCGAACCCGGCTGGGGCGGCGGCGTTCGAGGCGTTCGTGCTGTCGCCCAGCGGACAGGCGGTGCTGGCCAAAGCCGGGTTCTTGCCCGGTTCGTGAGCCATGTCCCGCTCCTGGGTCGCGTCCTGGGTCGTGCGGACCGACGGCGTTCGGGCTCCCCCGTCCACGTCCACACCCGCGTCCGCGTCCGCGTCCGCGTCCGGCAGGGTGAGCGGTCCGGGGGCGGCGGCCGGGTGCCGGTTCCGTTGGCGGTCGCCGGCGCTGTCGCGATCGGGTTCCTGCTGCTGCCGCTGGCCGGCCTCCTCCTGCGGGCACCGTGGCGCAGCCTGCCCGCGCTGCTGGTCACCCCGGCGGTGGGGGAGGCGTTGCGACTGTCGTTGATCACCTCGACGATCGCGACCGTGCTGTCGTTGCTGGTCGGCGTGCCGCTGGCCTGGCTGCTGGCCCGCGCGACCTTTCCCGGCCGGGGCCTGCTGCGTGCGGTGGTGACGGTGCCGTTGGTGCTGCCGCCGGTGGTCGGTGGGGTGGCGTTGCTGCTTGCGTTCGGCCGGCGCGGGATCGTCGGCCGCCATCTGGACGCCTGGTTCGGCATCACCCTGCCGTTCACCACCGCTGGTGTGGTGATGGCGGAGGCGTTCGTGGCGATGCCGTTTCTGATCGTGACGGTGGAGGGGGCGTTGCGATCGACCGACCGCCGCTTCGAGGACGCCTCCGCCACCCTCGGCGCGAGTCGGTGGGTGACCTTCCACCGGGTCACCCTCCCGATGATCGCGCCGTCGCTCGGTGCGGGCGCGGTGCTGTGCTGGGCGCGCGCTCTCGGCGAGTTCGGCGCGACGATCACGTTCGCCGGTAACTATCCGGGGACGACCCAGACCATGCCGCTCGCGGTCTATCTCGCGCTGGAGACCGACCCGGATGCGGCGATCGCCCTGTCCCTCGTTCTGCTCGCGGTGGCCGTGGGCGTTCTGCTGCTGTTGCGGGAGCGCTGGCTGCGGCCGGGTAATGCACTGTGAGCGAGGCTGCCCTGCAGGCCCGGGTGCGGGTGGAGCGTACGAACGGTTTCACCCTTGAGGTTGCACTGACCGCAGCGGGCGGGAGGACGGTGGCCGTTCTCGGCCCGAACGGGTCGGGCAAGACGACGCTGCTACGGGTGCTCGCGGGCCTGCTGCCGATCGACGGGGGACGTGTCAGCCTCGGCGACGAGGTCGTGGACGACCCGGCTGTCGGGATCTTCGTCCCGGCGCAGCGGCGCGCGGTCGGGATGGTCTTTCAGGACTATCTGCTGTTCCCGCACCTGACCGCCCGGGACAACGTCGCCTTCGGTCCGCGTGCCCGGGGGATGTCCCGGGCCGCGGCCCGCGCCGCCGCCGGGCAGTGGCTGGCGACGTTCGGCCTGGCCGAGTTCGCCGACCGCCGCCCCGGTGCGCTCTCGGGCGGGCAGGCCCAGCGGGTGGCGTTGGCCCGGGCACTCGCGGGCGGGCCGCGCCTGTTGCTGCTGGACGAGCCTCTCGCCGCCCTGGACGCGTCCACCCGGCTGGCCGTCCGGGCGGATCTTCGCAGGCACCTCACCGGTTTCGCGGGCCCGTCGGTGCTGGTGACCCACGATCCGATCGAGGCGATGGTGCTCGCCGACGAGATTGTGATCATCGAAGCGGGTCGGGTGGTACAGCAGGGGCCGCCGGCCGAGGTCGCACGCCGGCCCCGGACCGACTACGTGGCCAGGCTCGTCGGGCTGAACCTCTACCGGGGGCAGGCCGACGCCGGCCGGGTGCGGTTGGCCGGCGGTGGTGTCCTGACCATCGCGGACACCGCGATCGGCGGGCCGGTGCTGGCCGCGTTGCGGCCCTCCGCCGTCGTCCTCGGGATCGAGGAGCCGCACGGCAGCGCCCGAAACACCCTCGCCGGCCGGATCGCCGGGCTGGAACTGCTGGGTGACCGGGCCCGGGTGGCGCTCGACACGATCCCTCCGCTGCTCGCAGACGTCACCCCGGCCGCCCTCGCCGAGCTGCGCCTGGAACCGGGCGTGAGCGTGTGGGCGTCGTTCAAGGCAACCGACGTCGAAACCTACCCTCAACTCCAGGAGTAACCGGCTGTTCCGGATCTTGTGGGTGCGGTGACTACTGTTCGTGCTCGATCCGACGCCAGCGTGCGTGGCGGGAGCGGGGCGGACCCACCAGTTCTATCGCCCCGTTCCGCTGCAGTCGGGCGAGGGCCGCACGAACCTGAGGCTCGGTGAGGCCGGTTCGTTCGGCGATTTCGCGCCGGGTCATCGGTGTGGTCGACAACGCGGCGTACACCTGTTCATAGTAGGAAGAGCCGGAGTCGACGTCTGGGGTGCGCACGGTACCCGGCCCGAGCCGGTAGACGGCCTGGCCGCGGTTGCCTTCCTGGACGAGCAGGCCGCGCCCGCGTAGTTCCTGAAGATGCGCGGTCGCCGTCCTTGAGTCCGAGACGCCGGTGGCGGTCCGGTAGTTGACGTTTGTAAGGGTCTCACCCCGTCGGGCGAGCGCCAGCGCGCTGAACTGGGCGCGGTTCAGTCCGGAGACGTCAAGAGACGACAGCCATTGCAGTGTTTCCTCGTCCAGCAGGGTGTGATTCGGGAAGGTGACGCTGAATGTCGCGATCCGGTCGTCGAAGGTCGGCGGCTCCATGCCGGCCTCCGTCAGCGACGTGCGTATTCGGGCGATTCCTGTCCCGCGGTTCTCGCACACGGTACGGCCGGCTTCGAGCGGGGTGTCCTCCAGGAGTTTGAGCAGGACGGGGTTGCGTGACGAGGCTGGGACGGTACCGAGGCCGAGATCCCTGACGTGCAGCGGCCCGTAGAGTCCGCCCGGATTGCGGATGAGAAGGCGGTCCGGGTACAGCTCGATCTGGACCTGGGCTCCTTGCGCCGCCGGTGAATAGTCGCGATGCACGATGGCGTTGACGATTGCTTCCCGGAGTACTTCCTCCGGATATTCCCATTCGTCGACACGGAAGAGACCGGAGATGATGCTGCGTTGTTTCATGTGACGTTTCAGCATTGCGATCGTGTCGCGGACGAGGACCGGTATGGGACCGTCGATGGAACGGTTGTCCAGAAAGCGTTCCCCGCGCGGCCCCGGCACGGCGGGATCTGGTGTCGGAAAAACCGCGACGGTAACGTCGAGCTGGGGGTGATACTGCTGTGGGAAAACCCCCAACGTGAGCAGTCCGGCCATGGTCGGCCGGGGGCCGTCGTCGGTCTCCCGTAGTACGTTCAACAGTCGTAAGATCTCGTGGTCGGAGCGTTGCGAAAGTATGGGCCGTTGTTCTCGTACACGAACGAGGAAGGCTTTCGTTCGTTCCAGATCAAGGTCGTCGATCGTCGCGTCGAAGACGACGGTCGCGTCATGCTTCACCGCGGCACGGTTTTCCAGAAGGAGTTGAACTTCGTAGGCCGAGAGTTTGCGGTCTCCGTCCGCCATCCGGACGAATGACGTCTCCCATGGCGCACGGCCAGCGAGGTGGCACGGCCGCCGTTCCCTGGGGAGGGACGGCACCTGTGCCGCGAGGATCTTTATGCCGTCGATGTCGATGAGATCAACAGCGGCGGCGATTGGCGGATCCATGGATCGGCAGAGCGTGACGAAACGGTTGAGAATGAGTTCCGGTTCGGCTAGGCCGACGATGGCGAATCCCGCCTTCTCATCTATGCCCAGCAGGATCGTGCCGCCGTCGGCGTTGGAGAAGGCGCTGAGTGTCTCGTGGAGCGACGTCGGCATGCCGCCCCGCGCCCGCTTCACCTCGATCCGGTAGCTGTCGCGACCGAGTCGAATAAGATCATCTATGATCTGGCTGACCGCGTTACGGTCCATCAGGACTCCATCAGGATGCATCAGGACTCCATCAGGATGCATCAGGACTCCATCAGGATGCAAGTCTGGCAGGGATGCATGACGATTGGCGGGAGTCCGGATCCCGGTCCGCTTTGGTGGGAGTTAGCGCGCCTGCCAGAGCCGCACTGTCTTGTCGACGCCGCCGCTGGCCAGGGTCTTGCTGTCCGGGGCGAACGCCACTGAGGTCACCCAGTCGGTGTGGCCGGTCAGCGGCCCGCCCAGTGTGCGGGGTGCGCTTGGGTCAGTCACGTCCCACAGCTGGATCGTCTGGTCCTTGCTGCCAGCAGCGACGGTGTGGCCGTCCGGGGCGAAGGCCACTGAGGTCACCCAGTCGGTGTGGCCGGTCAGCGGTTCGCTCAGCTGGTGGGGGTCCTTCAGGTCGGTGACGTCCCACAGCCGGACCATCCCGTCTGCGCCGGCGCTGGCCAGGGTGTGGCCGTTCGGGGCGAACGCCAGCGCGAACACGGCGCCGGTGTGGCTGGTCAGCGGTTCTTCGCGCAGCGGGCGGGGGGCGGCCGGGTCGGTGACATCCCACAGCCGCACGGTGCCGTCGTAGCTGGCGCTGGCCAGGATGTTCCTCTCCCGGGCGAAGGCCACCGAGGTCACCCAGTCGGTGTGGCCTTTCAGCGGTTCGCTCCGCGGGCGGGGCGCGTTCCGGTCGGTGACGTCCCACAGTCGCACCGTCCTGTCCGCGCCGGCGCTGGCCAGGGTGTGGCCGTCCGGGGCGAACGCCAGCGCGAACACGGCGCCGGTGTGGCCGCCAAGTGGCCCGGTCAGTGGCACGCCGAGCAGCCGGGGTGTGGCCGGGTCGGTGACGTCCCACAGCCGTATCGTGCGGTCCCAGCCGGCGCTGGCCAGGGTGTTGCCGTCCGGGGCGAACGCCACTGAGGTCACGGCGTCGGTGTGGCCGCCAAGTGGCCCGGTCAGTGGCACGCCGAGCAGCCGGGGTGTGGCCGGGTCGGTGACGTCCCACAGCCGTATTGTCCGGTCCGCGCCAGCGGTGGCCAGCGTCAGCGTGCTGCCGTGCCGGGCGAACGCCACCGACGACACCCAGCCGGTGTGGCCGGTCAGCGGCTTGGCCAGCGGGCCGGGGATGGCCGGCGTCTGCGACGCGGGAGGGGTGGTGGGCGGGGGCGGGTGCGGGGGCGGGTGCACGAAGATGAAGGCCGCGATGGTGCCGGCGAGCGCGACCAGCAGCACTCCTGCGGCGACGCGCCAGCGCCGCCGTCGCAGCCAGGAAAGCACACGGCCGGGCACACCGCGCAAGTCCCGCTGCGGTGCGACATCCGGCGGAGTATCGGAAGGTATGTCTTTCGGATCGGACGTGGAGGCGACGTCGGAGTCAGGGGTCGGGGTCGGCTGGCCGGCGGCGGCGCGGATGTCGTTGTCGACGTACAGGCGGATCCCCGACTGGGTGATCCAGTCCGGACCGTAGGCGGTGGCGGCGGCACCAGCCAGAGCGAGTGCAAAGGTGCGCGCGGACTGCGGGCGGTGGGCCGGGTCGCGGTCCAGCGCCTGCTGGATCACCTCAGCCAGCGCGGGTGGGAGGCTGTCAATGTGGCGCCGGGCGGGTGGCGACGCGCCGGTGAGCAGCTGGCACAGGACGCTCCCGAGCGCGTACAGATCGGTGGCCGGGCTCAGCTGGCCGCCGGCGACCTGTTCGGGGGCCATGTAGGTCGGGGTGCCAGCCATCAGGGTAGGCCTGTTCCCGGTGAAGAGCCTCGCGATGCCGAAGTCGGTGACTTTGAGCAGGCCGGCGGTGTCGAACAGGATGTTGTCCGGCTTGATGTCGCAGTGGAGCACGTCTTTGTCGTGCGCGAAGGACAGCGCCGCGGCAACTGCCAGGCCGACCGCGCAGGCGGCTTCCGGCGACATGCCTGCCTGGCGGTGGGTTAGCGTCCCCCCGGCCAGCAGTTCCATGACGATCAGATGCAGGTCGTCGGTTGCAGCGTAATTATGGACTTGGACGATGTGGGGATGGTTCAGGGCTGCGAGCAGCCGCGCTTCGGTGGCGAAGCCGGTCGCATCCTGGTCATGCTTCGCGGCCAGCACCTTGATCGCATCATTGCGGTTCAGGTTGCGGTGCCTGCCAGTCAACACCTGCCCGAAGGCGCCCCTGGCCCGCTCTGCGCCCAGTGTGTAGTCGGGTAACGCGGCCGCCACCCGCGCCTGGTCAACAGTCATGTTTCGATGGCCGCGCGGTGTCTGGGACGCCTAACGGCGCATACTTTCTCATCATCCCCCCGGTGCACTGTGGCGATCCTAACCATTGCCCGCTATCGGCGATCCCGAAGGTAGGTTCCGGCCCGCCGGCGGGAGCGAGGGTTGAGCGCGAGCGGACGTGAAGGCAGGCGATCGCGTCAGAGCGCGAGGTGCAGCCGCAGGGCGTTGTCCAGCGCGGCCATCGTCGCGGGCGGGACTTCTGCGATCCGGTTGCCGATCCGATCCGCGGCCACGGCTCGTACCTGCTCGGCCTGGGCCTTCGAGTCAGCGGTGAGGCCGCAGTCGGAGGCCTTCAGTAGAACCTGGAAGGGAAACACGCGGTCGGTGCTGGACGTGATGGGTACGACGGTGACCACACCGCGGCCGGCACGTCCTGCCGCACGGTTGGCGGCGTCGTTGCTGACGATGACCGCGGGTCGGGTCTTGTTTGCCTCCGATCCTCGGACCGGTTCCAGATCGACCCAGTAGATGTCACCGCGACGCATCGGCGAGTTCGTCAGCCGCAATGGCGTCCCAGAGTTCGGCGTCCTTGGTGGCGGCCCACTCGTCCCAGGCTTCGGTGTAGGCGGTCTCGATGCTGGCCGCGCGCAGAAGCCCGACAGCCTGGTGGATGACCGCGGACCTCGACGAGTTGCTGCTCTGGGCACCGAATTCGTCGATGAAACTCACATCGTCGTCCGGCAGACTGATGCTAATTTTCATACCCCTGATGCTACCTGTCGTCCTACCGCCATGCCTACCGCCTGCCCGCTCCTGGGGGGCTCTTGCATCCGTCGTGTCACCATACGTGACACGACGATGGATGGCGCGCGATCGGTGGGGGCTTCCGGGCGACATGATCGACGTTAGTTTGTCGTTGGGTACGCTTTTTCGGCTCCCGAGCGTACATAGCGACAAACTCGCGCCGATCACAGCCTGGATGGCCGGATTACAGCCTGGATGGGCGGTTACCGACCGGAGACAGCGGTATCCGGGACGTCGGCAGGGGAGCGTGCGGTGCTCAGGTGCCCCGGGGCGTCGACCGGGTAGGGCGGGTAGCCGGGCCACCAGCGTGACCGCGCCGCCCAGACCGTCCGCCAGCTGCCCTGGTTTCCGCCTGTGCCGCGGCCGGCGCGGGCGGCGGCCATGGCGAGACCGGCCCGCAGGACCACACCCAGCGCGAGCATCGCGAGGCAGAAGGTGCGCGCCCAGCCGGTCCGGTGTGTCCGGGCGAGCGTGGTCTTGCCGGTCAGCGTGAGGATCGTCTTGTTGGCATGGTGGGACGAGGACGCGCCGCTGTGGTGGATCACGGTTGCCGTCGGAGTGATCACCGGGTCGTAGCCGGCGGCCCGGGCCCGCACCGAGAAGTCGACGTCCTCGCCGTACATGAAGTACCGCGGGTCGAGCCCGCCGAGCTGGGCGAACAGGTCCCGACGTACCAACAGCAGGCAGCCGGTGACCACCCCGACCGATGCGACGTTGTCGCGCTGCCACCCGCCGAGCGCCTCGGGGTCGAACAGGCGCGAGCCGCGCAGCGCGGTGGTCAGGCCGAGACCGAAGCACAGGTGGCTCCACAGCGTGGGCGCACCCCAGCACGAGCTGGGGTCGAGAGTCCGATCGGGCGCCAGCGTGCGTCCGCCGTACACCCCGTGGTGGGGATACTGCTCGGCGAAGGCGACGAGGCGGCCCACCGCGTCGTCGATGACCACCGTGTCGGAGTTGAGGAGCAGCACGTAGCGGCCGGTGGCGGCGCTCGCCGCGATGTTGACCGCACGGGCGAAGCCGAGGTTGGTCGGCTGCTCGATCAGCCGCACCCACGGGTAGCGCTCCTTGAGCACAGCGACGGTGTCATCGCTGGAGGCGTTGTCGACGACGACCACCTCGGTGCTCACGGTGTCCGGCGCAGCCTGTAGCGCTGCGGGACCTGCGGCCTGCGGGCGGGCGATCTGACGATCGTCGCACGCCCTTTGGCCCTGTAGCGCTCCGGGGACTAGCGAGTCCAGGCAGGCGGTGGTGAGTTCACGGGTGTTGTAGGAGATGATCAGGACAGAGACGTCGACGGCCATGCTGTCCCCCGTCCGTTGTCGCTGGGAGCGCCGGTCGCCGGGTCTGCGGTCGCCGTGTCTGCGGTCGGTTTGTTCTCAGCCGGCCCGTCTCCGACTGGTTTGCCTGAGCCCGGTTCGTCAACGGCCTGCTCGTCAACGGTCTGCTTGTCAACGGGCGGTGTTGCGGTGCTCGCGTCGCCGCGGTGGCCGACCACCCGAGCGGGTGCGCCGACCGCGATGGCATCCGGCGGCAGCGACCTGGTCACCACCGAGTTGGCGCCGACGATGCATCCGTCGCCGATGGTGACACCCGCGACGACGACCACCCGGGCGCCCAGCCAGACGTTCGCGCCGATACGGATGTCGCGTTCGTCCTTGTCCTGGTGCATGACGGGCACACCGGGCGGCGTCCGGTAGTTGGACGCGGTGACGAAGACCTCGGGGGCGAACAGCGCGTGTTCGCCGATGTCGATACGGCCGGCCGAGTCACCGGCCCACAGGTAGCAGCGTTCGCCGATCTCGGCACCGGCGCCGATGGTGATGCGCTCCCCGTTGCGAATGGAGACGTTGGGTGCCAGGCGCACCCCGGGCCCCATGGTCAGCAGGCGGCGCGGCCGCACGTGCGAGTAGCCGTAGAAGTGCGCGACCCGCAGGAGGTGGGCATAGCCCAGCGGGTCGAGTAGCGAGCGTGCCGCCCGTAACGCGCTGCTCAGGCTGCGCCCGCGCTGGTGGTCCGGCTGGTGTTGTCGCGTTCCCATGTTTTCACGTCCCCCCGACGTAGCTTGCGGTGAGCCAGTAGCTGGGCCAGCACCACCATGCCGACATAGCAGGGTATGTCGACGGCTCTGCGTGGATCTTCTCGTACCACCCGGGCCCAGCCGCTGCGGCCGTTGACGCTGGTGTCGGGCTTCGCCTCCGTCTGGCCGAGCTGGAGGTTGCCGGCATAGACGCGGACGAGTCGGTGCAGGTGGGCGCGGACAGTCCGGGCCGGAAAGATGGTGAACTCCACCCCGGGGCGGGCGGCCCGGCGCTCGTCGGCGCTGAACAGGGTGTAAAGGAAGAGATCGTCGGCGATGATCTCGGGGAAGTGCTCGAACCGTCCCCGCCCTGCTTCGTTGAGGCCGACCACCCCGGAGCCGACATGGCCGTCGCCGACGAACGGTTGGCGCATCCACAGTCGGTAGAAGCTGCGCACCGGCCAGCTGACCCCGGTCAGGTCGACGGCCAGCCGGGGCGCCGCCGCCATCGCGGCGTCCGTGCGCAGCAGATCCGCCGTCTTGAGCAGGACGTCACCGCGCACGACCACGTCGGCGTCCACGTAGAAGCGGGGGAACGACGTCACCGCCGCGTCGCCGAGATTGAGCGCCCCGGCTTTGCCTGGACGCGGTGTCTCCACCACCCGCGCCCCGGCAGCCCGGGCGAGCTCCGCCGTGCGGTCGGTGCATCCGTTGCACACCACGACGATGTCCAGGGCGCCTGCGGGCGCTCCGATGCGCAGTGCCCGCAGGCAACGGTCGATGACCGCCTGCTCGTTGTGCGCCGGTATCACCACGCTGACCGGTGCCGCGCCCGGACCGTCGTCGGCGGCAGCAGCGGCAGCAGCGGCAGCAGCGGCAGCGGCGGCAGCAGCGGCAGCAGCGGCAGCGGCGGCAGCAGCGGCAGCGGTGTCGGTGTCGGTGTCGTTGGCGGCTACGCCATCCCCGGTCGCCGGATCGCCGTCGCGTGTCAGCATGTGGCCATCTGGACACTTGACGTTACCTGGCCGGGCCGGACCTGGCTGTGTGCAGGACCCAGCAGAACCCGAGGCATCGGGTCACTCCCCCCTGACGGATATGACTCGTCAAAACCCCGGCCGATAGTAGGGGGCGTCACCCGGCGGACGTACGCCCGGGTCGGCGTGGATCCGGCGGATATGGGCGGCGCGGACGATTCCCGGGCCTGCGACAGCGACGCGTCGGGCGAGCCCGACGCTGACCCTCCTGTCCAGCACCTGGTAATCGGCGCGTTCCACCTCGTCCAGAATGCCGCTGTAGAGCCGGAACGCGGTCCCGACACAATCGCGCGATGTCGGGTGCAGCAGTCGGATGCCGGGCCTGGCAGCGCGGAAGAGCTCCCGGGCGCGGGTGATCTCGAACGCGAGCAGCCGGCGGACCGGGCCGTCCACCACACCGGCGCGCAGGTGCTGCGGGGTCACGCCGAACAGGTCCAGCGACTCCCGCGGCAGGTAGACACGGCCCCGGAGCAGGTCCTCCCCGACATCCCGGATGAAGTTCGCGAGCTGGAACGCCGCGCCCAGATCGCGTGCGTAGGGCAGGGCGGCGGGACCGGCGGCCTCCAGGACGTGCACCATCTGCAGGCCGATCACCACCGCCGATCCGTGGACGTAGGCCATCAGATCCTCCCAGGTCGCGTAGGAGGTGACGGTGAGGTCCATCGCCATGGATTGCAGGAACGCCCTGAAGTACTCAAGCGGGATGCCCCACCGCCCGATCGTGTCGATGACCGCCGGTAGCACCGATGCCGCGGCAGTGCCCCCGCCCCCGGTGCCCCCGCCCCCGGTGCCCCCGCCCCCGGGGGCCTTTCCGTCCCGCGGTGCCGCGCGCAGGCCCGAGCGCGCCTGGGCGAGAAATTCCGCACTCCAACCGTGCAGCCAGGCCGCCCGTTCCCGGTCGGGGAGCGTGGAGTCGAGATCATCGACGATCTCGTCCGCGTAGCGCGCGAACCCGTAGAGCGCATGGACATAGGGCCGTTTCCAGGCGGGCAGCAACAGGGTCGCCAGAAAATACGTGCGGCCATGGGCGGCGTTGAGCCGGCGGCATTCCAGGTAGGAGCGCCTCAACTCCGGTGTGGTAATACCGGCGGCGGTCAGCTCGCGCGCGCGCACAGTGCTGCTTTCGGGTCAGGGGAGTCGGGATGAGAAGGCCAGCGACAGCGCCGCGGCGGTCAGGCCGAGGCACAGCGACAATCCTACGAACCACATGGTGATCTCATGGAACTCGGTACGATATCCGATCGAGCTGCCGAGCCCTTGATACACCGACCGCAGTTCGTCGCCGGAGGCGGCCCGGTGGTAGGACCCGCCGGTCGTCTGGGCGATCTCGCGCAGCGCCGCCTCGTTGACCGGGACGGGAACCTGCTGGCCGCCGACGTCGAGGGTGCCGTCCGGGGTGCCGTAGGCGATCGTGTCCACCGGTATCCGGGCGCCGAGCGCGGCATCGCTGGCCTCGGCATTCGGGCGTCCCCGCTGGGTTTCACCGTCGGAGAGCAGCACGATGGCCGCCGGCGGCGGCGGCTGGCCGTCTGCGGTGACCTGGTCGCCGAGCGTGCTGATGGCCTGCAGACAGGCGAAGATGCCCTCACCGATCGCCGTGGACGGACCCAGCTGCAGGCCGCGGATGCTGGCGCGGACCGCTTCGCGGTCGGTGGTCGGCGGGACGAGAACAGCCGCGGAGCCCGCGAACGACACCAGGCCCAGGTTGATCCGTGGTGGCAGTTGATCCACGAACGACTCGGCGCCCTGTTTGGCCGACTCGAGCCGGTTGGGGGTGATGTCGATGGCCGCCATCGAGTTCGAGACGTCGATCGCCAGCATGATGGTCGCGCGTTCGCGGGGTATCCGTTCCGTGCGCGCCGGGCGGGCGAGGGCGAACACCATGGTGGCCAGCGTGAGCAGCAGGACAACAGCCGGCACATGGCGGCGCCACCACTGTGGGCGCCGCGGCAGCACGGACGCGAGCAGTCCCGCCGAGGCGAACCGGGCCGCATAGACACCCCGGCGCATCGACAGCAGGACGTAGGCCACTGCCAGGGTGGCGACCACCAGCAGCAGCCACAGCCAGTAGCCGGCGAGGAAGCTCATCGCGGCGTCCCGGCCGGTTGGGAGGTGACCCGCGGGCGCCTGCCCGCGCCGCGGCTTCGACGGGTGGTCAGGACGAAGCGGACAATGTCGGCGAGCCAGTCGGTGTCGGTCCGCAGCACCAGGTGGGCGGCACCGGCCCGGCGCAGCGCCGCGGCCACCTCGCGGCGGTGTGTCGCGGCCGCGCGGGCGTAGGACTCGCGCAGGCGGCGGGACGAGGTGGGCACGTCCAGCATCGCGCCGGTCTCGGGGTCCATGACGGTGAGCAGCCCCACCTGCGGGAGTTCCAGCTCGCGTGGGTCGATGATCTCGATGGCGAGTACCTGGTGGCGCCCGGCGAGCGCGCGCAGCGGCCGTTCCCACGACATGTCCGTCGACAGGAAATCCGAGATCACCACAGCCAGGCCGCGACGTCGGGGTGGATGGCGCAGCCCGTTCACGGCCACCGCGAGGTCGGTGGTCGCGCAGAGGTCAGGAGATCGGGCCGGGCGGTCCAGCGCGGTGCGCGGCGTCGCCAACAGGGTCCGCAGCAGGGCCCGCAGGCCGTCGCGACCGGTACGGGCGGGTAGCACCCGTGGGCCGGAGCCGGAGAGCACATACGCTCCCAGGCGGTTGCCGCTGCGTGCGGTCAGGTAGCCGACCGCGGCGACCGCGGCGATCGCGAGGTCGCGCTTTTCACAAGCCGCGGTGCCGAATTCCAGGCTGGCCGTGAGGTCGACGAGCGCCCAGGTCTCCAGCTCACGGTCGGCTATGAGGTCATGGACGTGCGGGATGGTGGTACGGGCCGTGACCGCCCAGTCCATCCGCCGGACGTCGTCGCCGACGTGGTAGGTGCGGCTTTCGGCTTTTTCCGTACCGGACCCGGGTACCAGGCCCAGATGGTCACCGAGCAGCAGCCCGTCCAGACGCCGGGTGACGGTCAGCTCGAGACGCCGCAGGGTGCGCTCGATCGCGGGATCCGCGGCGAGCTGCTTGCCGGTTCCCGACCCGGGGGAGGGCCCCACGGCGCTCACGCGGTGGTCCTCCGGCCGTGGTGTTCGGCCTGGTATCTGGCCTGCTGCCCGGTCTGGTACTCGGCGTGGTACTCGGGAAAGCCATGCGGGTTCGTGGTCCAGCGCCCGGCGTAGCCATGCTGGCGCGGAGCGACCTGCGGAGGTGTGGTGGCGGCCAGGACGCGTCCGGCGATGGCGTCCGCGGACAAGCCTTCCGCGAGAGCCTCATAGGACAGGACCAGCCGGTGCGGCAGTATGTCGAGAGCCACCGCGGCGACGTCATCGGGTACGACGTAGTCTCGCCCGCGCAGCAGCGCCAGTGCCCGTGCGGCCGCGACGAGACCGAGCGAGGCGCGCGGCGACGCGCCGTAGGCCAGGTGGCCGGCAAGCTCGGGCATCCCGAACTCGGCGGGCGAGCGGGTCGCCAGCACCATCCGCACGGCGTAGTCGGCGATCGCGTGGTGGACGAACACCTCCGTGGCGTGTTTCTGCAGCTTCATCAGGGTCCACGGGTCCAGCACACGCTCGGCCGCCGGCGGCGCCACGCCCATGCGTCGGACGATTTCGAGCTCCTCGACGCCGCTTGGATACGGTACGTTGATCTTCATCAGGAAGCGGTCGCGCTGCGCCTCCGGAAGCGGGTACACGCCTTCGGACTCGATCGGGTTCTGCGTGGCCAGCACCAGGAACGGCGCGGGCAGCCGATGGGTGACGCCGCCGAGGGAGACCTGCTGCTCGGACATGACCTCCAGCAGTGCCGACTGCACCTTCGCGGGTGCCCGGTTGATCTCGTCGGCGAGGACGAAGTTCGCGAAGACGGGGCCCAGCTCGACGTCGAAGGTTTCCCGGGTCTGGCGGTACACCCGCGTACCGATGATGTCGGACACGACCAGATCGCTGGTGAACTGGATACGCGCGAACGTTCCGCCGACCACCGTCGCCAGTGTCTGGACGGCCAGGGTCTTGGCCACTCCGGGTACGCCCTCCAGCAGACAGTGCCCGCGGGCGAGCAGGGCCACCAGCATGCGCTCGATCATGTGATCCTGGCCGACGATCACTTTCTTGACCTCGAAGAGGGCGCGCTCAAGATGATCGGCATCGGTGATCGTGTCCGGGTCGGCCAGGCTCTTCCCGCCCTGGTCGGAGTCGGATGGGACGGGACTGGGGCCGTCCGCGGTGGGCGCGGTCGCTGGAGCCTGCCGTTCGTCCATGGCCTCAGTCTCGCAGCGGATGCCGGGAATCGAGACCTGAAACGAGGGTGGTCAGCCAGTTCGAACAATGACTTAAGGGAAATCTAGGATTTCTCGCTTCACGGTAATCGGACTGGCGGTCAGCGTGGGTTGGCGATCAATTCGGTTTGCGGTCCATTCGGGTTTGTGCTCAGCGAAGTGCCCGGGAGCGGTAGGCCCGGTCCCGGCCGAGTACCCGCTCGGCGGCCAGTCGTCCCGAGATCAGCACCATCGGCACGCCGACGCCGGGCTGGGTACCGCTGCCGGTGAACACCACGTTGTCCAGACCCGGGGCCAGGTTCGACGGGCGGAACGGACCGGTCTGACCGACGGTGTGGGCGGCGGCGAACGGGGTACCGGCGGCCATTCCCCGGGCCCGCCAGTCCGCGGGTGTGATCGTGTGCTCGACCTCGATCGCGGCACCGAAGCCGGCGTACCCCCGCCGTTCAAGGGTCTCCACCACCTCGTCGCGGTAGCGTCGGGCGAGCACCGACCAGTCCAGCGGCGCGGTCAGGTTCGGCGTCGGGAACAGCACGTAGTAGCTGTGTCGGTCGGCCGGGGCCAGCGACGGGTCGCCGATCGTCGGCGTGGTGACCAGGAACGACGGGTCGCTCATCAGCTCACCCCGCTTGATGATCTCATCGAAGGTGCGCTGCCAGGCCCGTCCGAAGTGGATCGTGTGATGGGCCTGGTCGCCGAAGCCGGCGCTCGATCCGGCGAGCAGCAGGAAGCATGACGGTGAATAGCGCAGGTCGCGGACCCGCCGCGGCGTGACGGAGGTGGGCAGCAGTTCCCGGTAGGCGGTCGGAAGATCGGGGTTGAGCACCACCACGTCCGCGGCGATGCGTTCACCGGTCGCCGTGTGGACCGCGATCGCCCGCCGACCGCGGGTCTCCACCCGTGTCACGGTGGTGCCGTAGCGAAACGTCACTCCGTGTTTGGCGGCGGCCAGCGCCATCGCCACCGGAACGGCGTGCATTCCTCCGACCGGGAAGTACACCCCGGCTACCGAGTCCATGTAGGCGATCACCGCGTACACGGCGAGCGCGTCGTGGGGGGACAGGCCTGCGTACATCGCCTGGAACGAGAAGACCCGGCGGGTGCGCTCGTCGTGCAGGTACCGGGCCACCACCGCATCGAGGCGGCGGAAGGCACCCAGGGCGACCAGACGGGCCAGGGACGGCCGCACCAGGTCCAGCGGTGAGTCGATCGAGTTGTCGATGAAGTCGCGCATCTGCGCCCGGTACAGCTGTGATACGAATGCGACGAACCGGCGGTAACCGGCGGCTTCGCCCGGCCCGCACACGCGGGCGATCTCATCGGCGGTCGCGTCCGGGTCGGCGTGGATGTCGAGTGTGGATCCGTCGGGGTAGCGCGCCCGGTACAGCGGGTCGACCGGGCGCAGCTGCAGCCAGTCGTCAAGGTTCTCCCCGACGCAGTCGAAGGCGTCCGCGATCAGGTCCGGCATGGTCAGGACGGTCGGCCCGGTGTCGAACCGGTAGCCGCTCATGCGCAGCTGCCCGGTCCGCCCACCGGGGACGTCCTCGCGTTCGACCACGGTGACCTGCCGGCCGGCGCCGGCCAGCCGCAGGGCGGCGGACAGTCCGCCCAGGCCCGCCCCCACGATCACAATCCTGTCGGTCGGGCCGATGACCGTACGCATCCTGCTCCTCAGGGGATCGCCACCAGCGAGAATGTGTGGATCGCATTCGCTGACAGAACCAGTCGCTTGACGAGCAGGTCGCTCGACGAATCAGTCGCTCGGAGAATCAGTTGCTCAACGAATCAGTTGCTCACAGAACGGGGAACGGATGACAACCGTGGTCGTGGTCGGAGCGGCCGTCATCCTGTTGTGCGCGGCAGCCGGCGGCATCGCGCTGCTGTACCGGCCGCCGGCGGAGATCGGGCAGACGGTGGCGGGGGTCGGCGCCGTCGAGGTTCGACTGGCCGCCGGCCGAGTGGAGATCGCCGAGACCGACCGGGTCGACGCCCGCCTGGAGATGACCGTGCGCCGACGTGTCGGGCGGACCCGCCCGGCGCTGGCGCGCAGCGGCGACCTGCTGCGCATCGACGGCCG